>DAOWLV010000040.1 GCA_030643455.1 Candidatus Krumholzibacteriia bacterium
AGTTCCTTCACCAGCAACAATTCGGCGCCAACGTGCAGGCGGGTGTTCATATCCCGCGTTTTATCCATGTCCCCGGCCAACAGGAGTCGCATGCTGCCCAGGGGCTGGTCCCAGGCCAACCCCATGCGCACCGAGGTGGGATCCGGGACCGAGTCCTCGACCAGACGAATGGTGGGTTCCACCAGGTTCCTCAGGGCCAGGCCCAGATAAAGAGACCGCGCCGCCTGCGATTCGACACCCGCGGCGAGCAGGGGCTGGACCCGGAGGCCAAGATCCACGCCAAGGCCGGTGCCCGAATATCCGGCCAGCCTCTGGTGTTGGATCTTCACCGTGCCGCCCACACTCCAGGCTTCCCCCAGGCGCCGGCCGTAACCCAGGATCAATTCCGTTTCCGCGTCGCTGAGGTCCGAATCCAGGAGCCTGTTGCGTTCGTCACGGTGTTCGATGCCGTCAACGGCGAAGCGGCGGAAGGTCAGGGAAGCCACGCCCAAACGCCAGTTGGGCATCACCAGGGAAGCATACTGTTCACTGAAGCCGAGCCCGATCAGATTCGTATGGGAGACCTGCAGTTCACGACGCGACACCACACCCAGACCGCCGGGGTTCCACACCGGGGCACTGGCGTCGTCGGCCACGCCGACAAATGCGGCGCCCATGGCCAGAGCCCGCTCGCCGGCACCGTAAGCGAAAACCGAGCGGCCACCGCCGTCATCAAGGGCACGGGCCGGCAGGACGGGAGCCAGAATAATGAAACCCACCGCACAGACGGACACCAGGTGCCGGACCAACGTGTTCCCCATCTGCCAGGTCCTGGGCATCATCGCACCACCGCCACTTTTCGGAGGTGGCGTTCCTCGGTGCCGTCAGAAAACCGCACCCGGATTTCGGCGATGTAGACGCCGTTGCGAACCGTGGCGCCGCGCCCGTTGCGGCCATCCCACACCACGTCCTGGTGCAGACCGGCAGGATAGGACTCGTTGTCCAGGACCTGGGCCACGGTCTCGCCCCGGGGAGTCAACAACCGCAGGGAAACCTGGCCGTCCCGTGGCAGGGAGAAAACGAAATTCGTCTGCTCGTGCCCCGCGGCAAAGGGATTGGGGAAGTTGCTATAACTCTCGGCCAGGCCCAGCCCGGTGAAGTGGCCTGTCTCGGTCCAGAACGGGAAGACACTGCCCGCCTCCGGCAGCACCTGCAACGACAGGATGCCGCCACCCCCGACCATGACGGTGAAATCGTCGGCGTCCAGACCCACCTGCAGATTGGCGGCCGTTGTCCCCGGGCGCAGCCGCAGTCGCAGTTCCAGGGTGACCAGCTGGCCGGGCGTCAGCATCAGTGGTTGGGCGCCAGTCAACACGGCGGTGCTGTCTCCGGTGGCCAGGGCGTCGACTGCCCAGGTTTCGGGTCCGTCATAGGCCAGGATCTCGGTAACCGCATCGCCCATGGCCAGGGACCTGCCCTCATCGTCACGGGCGTGCAGGGTGATCGTGGTGATGCCTGCGTCGGCGTAACTCGGGTCCGAAGGGTTTCGCAGCCGCCAGATCGCTACTGTGAACTCATCGTCGTCCGCCATCAGCACTGCCGGCATTCGATCGGTGAAACCAACGGTTATCAGTTCGGGAGCGGTCTGCAACAGGGCCAGGCCAGAGCTCAAGGGAAGGTCGCCGGCGGTTTCCCCCACCACGGCCACCGGAGTGCCCTGGTTGGCGTCCACCGCGTCCAGGACATGGGACGTCACCAGCAGTTCCAGCAGGCCAACCGGAGCATCCGCCTCGAAATCAACAGTGAGGGTCAGGTCCAGGGACTGTCCAGCCTCCAGGGAAAACCCGTTCAAAGGGATTTCCATCTGGCCCATGTCCTGGGATGAGGGGATTCCTTCGCCCAGAAGGACGTCTCCTTGCCAGACGTTCAGCCGGTCGATGTAGTCGGCTGGAGCCAGGGATTGGCGGGCGCCGTCGCGCAGATTCACATGCAGGTTGGCCGCGATGATCGCCGCCGTTCCCGAGCTGCCGGGATGCCGAACCGTGGCGGTAACCGCGGTCACGTTCCTGGCGCCCAGGGGCACTATTGACGGAAGGACGCCCTGCCCTGCGAAACGCAGTTCGGTAGCCAAACCCTGTATTGTCACCGGGGCGCCGGCAATCGGGTCAGGGTTGTAGTCCACCTGCACCGGAGTACCCGTATTGCCGTCCCGGGCGTCGAATTCGTTGACCGAACGCAGCAGGAGCCGCAATGCGCCCAGGTCAGAATCCGCCGGTACGTTCCCCACCAGGGTCAGGGTCATCGGCGGACTACCCACCGGTACCGTGACCGGCGGCGACAGCAGGAAGGTCACCACCGAGTCCACCGCAGAGGTTACGGCGTGTTCGGCGTGAACCTGGAGGGGACCGAGCACACGGATCACCTCGAGGAACCGCTGGGGTTCACTCAAAGCGAGTCCATTGGTGTCGACCAGGCTCACGCCGAACGCGCCGATCTCAACGTCAGAGGACTGGGGGTCGGTACCCTCACTGACCAGTTCCACCGAAAGCAGTGTCACATCCGTCTGACCCTGGCCGGCGGTGACCGGGGCCGCGGACAGGTGGGTCACGTCCAGGCCGATGGCTTCGCCCACCAGTATTCCCGTGCTCGACTGCACCGGGAAGGTGCCGATTTGCAGCACGACGGCCACGCGCTGGCCGCTGATCGCGTCGTAGGCCTCCACCCATGTACTGTCGACGATGGAAACCCGGAAGCTCTCCTCGAGTGTGTTGCTCAGGATGTTCAGGTGCAGAGCCAGGGTCACCGGCTCGTGGCCGGTGATGATCACGTTCTCGTCCAGATCCAGCAGGATCGTGGATCCGCTGGTCTCCAGGCCTGTCCTGGTCAGGTAAACATCCAGGCCCTCGCTCACCATGACCTGATCCAGCAGGTCGGCTGGCACGATGGGGTTGCCATCGCCGTCGTCCAGGGCGATGATCAGGCGCCGCAGCTCCACATCCGCGGCATCGACGCCGGCGGGGTTGAACAGGGTCAGGGTCAAGGGCACCACTCCCTGCTGACCTCGGTTGATGGAGGACGGCATGGTCCCGATCGGGTAAAGACCCATTTCGTGGACCGGCAGGTAGACGTGGTGGAGAGATGACTGGCCCATCGCCGAACTGCGGGTGTTGTTGCTCACCGAACCGGTGCCCGTGCAGTTACCCGCGACCAGAACCTCGCCCAGCATGTCGGCCTGGAGGTTCCAGGTGAAGGTGTCCACCTGGCCGGGCGCAAGGTTCACGGACGCCGGTGCAGGTGATCCCGGTGGGTAAAAGGCGCCGTTGCCCCCGAAGACCAGCGCCGAGGGCGTAATGTCGTTGATGGCTTCGTCGCCGTTATTTCGCACGATCATGCGCAGATCGACGAATTGCTCCTCCACGCTTTCGGGCCGGTCCCATTCCAGGTCCGAAATCAGGGCCGCGGTGCTGAGCATCAATACGACCGGACTGGCGACGGCAACATCGCGGGGACCGTCATTGGCCGATGCCACCTCGACGCCATCTCGGGGAAGCGCCAACCGGACCGTTGCGCCATGATCGGGCGTCGACGAAACCCGCAAGCTGGCAAACAGTCGCAGCCCTCCAGGGGGAATCACCAGGTCCAGTCCCTGGATACGCCACCGACCGGCGATTGGTGTCATCGTGCCCAGAAGCGTATCCTCGGCGGGGTCGAAGCCCGGGGTGCCGGCGTCGGCCCATAGTTCCACCGCGTCGAAATCGGTGGCCGTGGCCGTCTCCTGATTCACCAGTTCGATGTTCTGAAGTATGTCCTGCAAAGCACCGTTGGAGGGGATGACCACATCCAGGGCCAGCGCCGGGCCTTCGCCCGGAGCCAGGGTAGCCGCTGGCACAGGCGTGTTCTGCACCTGGGCCGCTACCATGCCGTCCACGCGCCAGCGGGCGTGGCTGTCCAGGGGCCAGCTGGCCACCTGGGATACTGGCTGGATGAAATCCAGGTCCGCCGCACTGGCCACCACCGCGGCCAGGGTGTCGCCGTCCGCAGCCCCGGTCAGGGACACGTCCGCCGTCAGGAAAAAATGCCGGGTTTCCCCCGCGGGAATCTGCCAGCCCAGGCCATCGAAAACCGCCGAACCCCCGGCAAAGACGGCGGATCCCAGCACCGGATCGGTGACCAGATCGCCCAGCACGCCGTCGTCGTTGCCGTCCTCCCGCAGAAGCAACTGATCCACCAACCCGTCCATGGCCGCGCCGGTGGCCCCGGTCGTGCCAACGGAGATATTGTGCGCTGTCATGCGTTGCAGGGTCTGGGAAACGGCATAGATGTTGTTGGCGACCAGGTGCAGCAGGACCACGTCGCCGCCGGGTTCCACGTCCCCCCCATCGATGAGGCCGGTGGTAATGATCATCCGGTCGCTGGCACTGATGGTCTGTGTGAAGGGATTGACCAGGTCGCGGTCCACGGGACCATCGTTGCCGCTCTGCATTCCGATGCCGAAGTCATCCGGACCGGGTAGCCCGAGGCGAACGGAACCGGTATGGGCCAGGTCGTTGATATCCACCGTGACGATGATGATCAGGCCGGCCAGGTCCACGGGCTCAGCTAGGTCGGTGCGTTCCCAGCGCCCGCCGGTGGAGTAGAGCTGGCACATCAGCCGGTCCGACGCGGCGTCGAAGATGGTGTCCCCGTCGTCGATCCAGGCCTCCATTCCCGTTATCATTTCGCCCGGCTCCGCGTCCTCGTAATTGACCACGTTGAGCTTTGTGAGCACGTCGCGTTCGTACCCGTTTGCCGGTACCGTGAAGGCCAGGGCCGGATTGCGCACCGACCCGACCTGGAAGACACTCGGCCCCACCGGGTGCAGGGCAATCTGGGCCGCTGTCATGCCGTCGACCACCATTGAACCTTCGCTGAACAACGGCCAGGTGCCTGTCAGGTCGACCTCATTGAGGAAGACCAGGTCTTTCGAGTCAATCAGGGCGACACGCAGTTCATCGCCGTCGCGGGCCCCCAACGAGACCGTTCCCCGAACGCTCAGGAACACCAGCTCATCCGGAGCGATGGTGATATCCAGATCGCTGAAGGTCAGGCGACCGTCCACGAAGGCCTGGGGTACGAGGGTGGCGACCTTGGGATCGTCCGAATCAGGGTCGATTCCCGACCCGATCACCAGTTCGAGCGATTCCCAATCCTCATCCCAGAGGGTCTGATTGCTGTCCGGCGGCACAATATTGGTCAGGGACAGTTCCGTCAGGACCTCCAGGCGCTCGCCACCATTCTCCAGGGCCAGGACCAGGATTTCATCACTGGGGGTGCCGGGAAGCAGCAGTCGCGTCTCCTGGGCGAACTGGACAACCACCGCCGACATGGCCGACAGTTCGACCACCGTCAGGGAAACATCCGCCACATCGTTCGTCGGATCGGGGTCGGCCTGGTCCAGACCAAGGACAGAGGCAGTATTGAGGATGTCTCGGGATCCGAGGCCTGAAATGAAGCTGATGGTCAGGCTCAGGGTGTCGGTGGCGCCGACTGCCAGGTCTCCAACGGACCAGGTGCCCGAAGCTTCATCGTAGGAACCGCCACCCGGGTTCACCGCCTCGAGGACCAGACCCGCCGGCAGGACATCGGACACAGCCACGCCGGTGGCGGCATCCGGGCCAAGGTTTTCCGTGATGACCGTGTAGACGACGATCTCGTCCTCGTGGGGCCGGTCGTTGTCCACGGTCTTGAAGACAGCCAGATCCACCGAAGCGATACGAACCTGGACTGCGGCGGTGTCGTTGTCGGTGACGGGATCGAACTGATCCACCGACGTGATGGCCGCGGTGTTGGTCAGCACGTTGCCAGACACCCCGAAGTTCACCTGCGAATCAATCCGCAGCGTCATGACTGTCCCGGGGCCGAGGACACCCACGTCCCATTCGCCGGATACGAAATCGTAGCTGCCAATCTGGGGCGTGGCCCTCAAGAACGAGAAATCATTCGGGAGCAGGTCCGTGACCATCACTCCTGTGGCCGCCCAGTCCTCCGGATTCCAGAGGGTCAGGTTGAAGGTAACGGTGTCGCCCACGCTGACCACGCTGTCGGCTGTGGTCATGAACAACTGCAAATCCACCACCGATACGGCGTTCACAACCGCCGAGGCGCTGTCGTTGGCGGGGTCCGGGTCGTACAAGCTGTTGCCGCAGATAGTGGCTGTGTTGACGATGGGGGTTCCACCGCCTCCGGCCGATACGGTGTATTGCAGCACCAGGGTTGCCGATTCGCTCACGCCCAGCCAACCCACGCTCCAGGTGGAGGTCCCCAGATCGTAGTTGCCGATATCTGCGGCGGCGCCGACGAACTCCAGACCCGGTGGCAGCGGATCACAGACCGCCACCCCGTCGGTGTCGTCTGGACCCAGGTTGGTCACCGTGACCGTGAAGGTCACCGTGTCTGCCGCGGCGGCATTGGGGCGGTCGACCAGCATGGTGACTTCGAGATCCGCGTACCCCACCGCCAGGTCGCTGAAGGCCACCCAGTAATACGTTTCCCCGACCGTGCTCACCTGGGGTTTGGAACCGATCTGGAATCCGTTGGATTTCATGGCGACGATGGCGTCGGTGATGTGGCTGTCCGCCCCGAAGAGCATACTCGACGGATCGGCGTCCAGGGATGCCGTGCGATGTGTGCCCTCCGTCGCGCCGGCCTGTTTGACCAGGACGAACTCCGGCTCGAAGGACGCGCCGCCGATGGTGCGCCCCGACCCGTTACCAACGTATTCGCCGGTGCTGGCGCGCTCGATCACCCCAGCCCAGGCTACATAGTGGTAGCGCTCCCCTGCCTGGTTGACTTCGGCGGCATCGCCAACCACGAAACCGTCGGGCAGAAAGTCCTGGATCAGGTTGGCCCGGGGAGAGCCGCCCGCGAAAGGAAGGCTCAGGTCGGCTGCGATATCACGGAATCTCTGCCAGGGCCGGAGGGCAAATTCCGGCAGGACGAACATGTAGACCGGTTCGAAGCCCAGGCCGCTGATCTGGCGGTCGTCCTGGCCGTCGCCCAGGTACGAGCCCACCACCAGTTCACCTGGCGGCGTACGGAAGGCGACCCACTCGTAGGCCACTCCGGCGGCGTTGACCCCGGGATCGTCCCCCACGGTGAAACCACCGGCTCCGAAAGAAAGAACCTGGGCCGCAGCCAGCGGCGCGTCGTCGGAAAGGGACTTGGCCAGTCCCAGGGGCATGGTGGCCGTGCGGCAGACGGCCGCTTGACCGGTGTCCCCCTTGATGATAACCACGTCAGGCTGGAATCCGACATCGCCGATGAACCGCACAGCCGTGCCGTCGCCCGTGTAGTGGCCGGTGGCAATCTCCGCCGAGGCAGACGCTGCCAGGCCGAGTGCCAGAACGGTCACCACGAGATACGTTTTCAATTCCTTGATGCCGGTCCCATCCATCAAGAGTAGCTTCCTGTTTTCATGGTCCGGGTTCATGGCACAAATCGGCCATTGCGAATAATCGGGTCCTCACAGGTACTTTTCGTCCGAATTGGAAGATCCTTGAGAGATTAACCTGCTGTAAATACGTGTATTCTTTAGTGATAGACCAAGTATCACGGTCGGCACGGTACGCTTGACTGCACAAAGAAAACCCCGCCCGGCAAATAAGCCGGACGGGGCTGAAATGGGGACTGGAAACGCCCCGCGGCTACGCCTTGAATTCCACCCCCTGGGCCAGGTGAACTTCCCCGCCCCAGTTGATGGTGTTCGTCTGCCGGCGCATGTACAGCTTCCAGGAATCGGACCCGGACTCGCGCCCGCCGCCGGTATCCTTCTCGCCGCCGAAGGCGCCGCCGATCTCGGCCCCGCTGGTGCCGATGTTGATGTTGGCGATCCCGCAGTCGCTGCCGAGGAAGCTCAAAAACGCCTCGCCCTCGTTCACGCTGTCGGTGTAGATCGCGCTGCTCAGCCCCTGGGGCACGTCGTTGTGCAGTTTGAAGGCCTGGTCGATCTTCTTGTATTTCATCACGTACAGGATCGGCGCGAAGGTCTCGTCCTGGACGATCTGTGCCTTGTTTTCGATCGCGATGATGGTCGGCTGCACGAATGTGGCGGCACCGAAGGGTTTCAACACCTTGCCCCCGTAAAGCACTTTGCCGCCCTGCTGCTTGGCCGCCTTGATGGCGTTTTCGTAATCCGCCACGGCGCCCTCGTCGATCAGGGGACCCATCAGGGTCTTGCTGTCCAGGGGATTGCCGATCGCCACGCGTTTGTAGTTGGCGATCAGTTTCTTCACGAAGGTGTCGTAGACCTTCTCCTGGATGATCAGCCGCCGGGTCGAGGTGCAGCGCTGGCCCGCCGTGCCCACGGCTCCGAAGAAGGCGCTGGCCAGAGCTCCGGTCAGATCGGCCTTTTCGCTGATGATGATCGCGTTGTTGCCGCCGAGTTCCAGGATGGTGCGGCCCAGACGCTCGCCGACAATACCGCCGATGCGCTTGCCCATGCGGGTCGAACCGGTGGCGCTGACCAGCGGAATATTCACGTCGTTGACCAGTTTTTCGCCGATGGTCGCGCCGCGTCCGATGGTCACGCAGCTGACACCGGCTGGCAGGCCATTGGCCTTGAAGACCTCGTTGGCGATGTTCTGACAGGCGATGGCGCACAGCGGCGTCTTGCTCGAGGGTTTCCACAGGGCGCTGTCACCGCAGACCCAGGCCAGCGCGGTATTCCAGGCCCAGACCGCGACCGGGAAGTTGAAGGCACTGATGACGCCGACCACGCCCAGCGGATGCCACTGTTCCATCATGCGGTGCTTGGGCCGCTCGCTCTGCAGGGTGGGTCCACTCAGGTTGCGGCTCAGCCCCACGGCGAAGTCGCAGATGTCGATCATCTCCTGCACCTCACCGAGCCCCTCGGTGTAGATCTTGCCCATCTCCAGGCTGACCAGGGCGCCGAGCATGTCCTTCTTCGCCCGCAGGGCCTCGCCGATCTGCCGGACGATCTCGCCGCGATGGGGCGCGGGCAGCTGGCGCCAGACCAGGAACGCCGCCCGGGCCTTCTTCATGACCTTGTCGTAATCCCTGGAACTGGCCTGTTCGATGCGGGCCAGGACCTCGCCGTTGGTCGGATTCACCGAGGTGAGGTAATCCTTGCTGTCGGCAAACCACTCCTCGCCACAGTTGGCGCCTTTCATCTTGGCCGTCAGGCCCAGAGCCCGGAAGATCTGGTTTTTTGTCACGAGTTTCTGTGTCTTCTTGGCCATTACAAGGTCCCCTCTTCCTTCAGGATTCAATCCCTTGGTTAATATCTCGTCTTTTCCTCGGAACAGACGATGTTCAGGTTCGCGAGTTCGTCGAGAACCGGGTTGTAGATCTCGGGAAAAACCGGGCGCAGCACGCCGCGCTGGGTGATCTTGCCCTCGAGAATCAGCCGCGCGGCAATGGCCGCCGGAAAGGAAACGGTGCGGGACATGGAACTGTCCCCGTACCGCACCCCGAAATCGACCAGGCTGGAGGTCAGGCGTTCGTAGTGCCCATCTTCCTCGAACCAGGCCTTGAGTTCATGGAACAGCACAACCATGTCCCGTTCGCCGGGTTGGTAGGATAGCTTCTCCTGCATGATCTGGCCCAGGACATCCAGCGGGGAGATACTGTCGTGACCAATGGATCGTTCCGAGAACATGCCCAGCCAGTGCAGGTTCCAGGGCGGCAAGCAGTCCGCGGGCTGCCCCATCCGTTCGGCCGCGACCACCCGCAGATCCTCGTCGGGACCGGCGTCGAGCAGATCCCGCATGAAATCAGCGTAGGTCAGGTCCTTGCTGTCCCGCGGTTCGGTATCCAGCAGGCCGATCTTCACGTAGTTGAACATCGAATTACACCAACCGATGTAGCGGAGGGTGCCCCTGAAGACCGAAATGACCTCCTCTCCCAGTCCGTAGATGTCCCTGTACTCGAGGGAATTCCGGTTTGGATAGGCCTCGAAATCGCCCGCGCCCGGCACGTGGAGTAGCCGCATATCACGGAACAACCGCTCGGCCGGAACATCGACGACATGATTGTCACGCCAGTACCGCGCCCCATTGCGGCTGGCCATCAGAACGCCGCGCGGCGCCCAGGAGAACTTGTACCCGAAGGGATTGTCGTTGGCCTCGGGAGCTGGCAGGCCGCCGCAGAAGGATCGGAAGTGCCGGATCTTGCCGCCCCGGGCGTGCACGTCATCGATGATGCGCATGGCGGACATGTGATCGATGCCGGGATCGAGGCCTATCTCGTTCAGGAAGATCAGGTCACGATCCTTGGCTTCGGCGTCGAAGGCCGCCATCTCTTCGGATACATACGACGCGGTCACCAGGTTCTTGCGCTTTTCCAGGCAGTGGTTGGCGACCAGGGGATGATAGCTGTAGGGCACCAGGCTGATCACCAGGTCGTGTGATTCCACCAGGGAGGAAAGGGTCTTGTCGTCGGCCAGGTCGAGACTGAGTGCCGTGCCGTGGGCATCGCCGCCGATCAGCTTGACGGCGTCTTCCTGGGCGAGGCTGGTCACCGTCAGACCGTAGTTGCGGTCCAGCAAATATCTGACGAGCGGAGCGGCCACCATGCCGGCGCCCAACACGAGGATTTTCTGCACCCTGGTTCCCTTCCCGTCCGCTCATGGGCGGACCGACCCGCGGACCTACCCGCGGGCCTTGTCTAGAGCTTCCTGCAGGTGTCGGTAGCCGGGAGTCAGTTCACCGCGGTGCGTGATGACCGCCTTCTTCAAATGGGGCGGCAGGTGCAGCCCCTCGAAATCGGATCGGAAATCCGCCTGTCCCACCGCCGGCATCATGTCCCTCAGAACCATGCTGAAATGTTCCGAGGACTCGCGGGGCAGTTCGCAGGGCAGGTTGTCCACCGCCATGATCACCGGGCCGTCGCCCTCTATCCCATCGTGGACCTCGCCCGTCTGCGGATCGAAGACGAAACAGGGCTGGTCAGGCATCGGGGCCTTGAGGGTCAGTTCGATGCTGCCTTCGATATCACAGCTGATGTCCCCGATGACCTGCAGGCGGGGGCGCTTGTCCGGGCCATAATTTGCGCGGGTCCATTTTTTCGTCACCAGCCGAGGATAACGGTCTTCCCAGTAGATCGTGTTCATCAGCAGATCGAGATTGGGCAGGTATTTCTCGAAGACGCCCCGATAGTTTTCCGGACGCTGGTAATAATCCTGGAGCACGAAATGGGCGTCGGAGAACCGCGGCTCCACCATGTCCTCTTCCTTGAAAACGACCTTCACAAGATGCCCGACCTGGGCAGCGGTCGCCCCGGCGGTATCTTCAAGCTCGGCTACCGTGATTTCTTTCACCGGCAAGCACTCGAGGATCTCCTGGCAGCCCCGCGAAACGTTCCCGTAGCCGGCCAGGCCAATGATGATCGGATCGGCGTGATCCCCCATGCCTTCGTTCCTGATGCGGTGGCCGATTTGCAGAAGGTGATTTTTGACTTCGATGAGGCTGCTGTATTCGTAGGCGTGCTTGAGTTCCAGCAGAGGGGTTTTTATCCCATTGAATTCCATCCGTCGAGCCAGGCAGACCAGGCTCTCGATCATGCCTGCATACCCGGCGTGAACACTGAAGAAGATCAGCCGGCGGTTCTGTTCGTCGGCGATGCGTTCGTAGTCGATGAGGGTGGATCCGAGGTCCAGCATGTGCTGGAGCAGGGGCATGTTGTAGGCCTGGCCCTTGATGGTGTGGGAGAAAAAGAAATAGATCTTCTTCTTCTGCAGAAGCTGGAGGGGGATTTCCTTGACGGCCACCACGATGTCCGCATCGTCCAGGCTCTCATCGACGGTGATGCCCACCTGACGGTATTCATCGTCAGTGAAAACACGGATTGCCGAGGGCTGGATCGTGAAAGCGAGGTTGGGATCCTGGCTGAGTTCTACCAGATCGGCCGGCACCAGTGGAACCCTTCGCTCCCACTCGTTCTTGTCTTCCCTGCGGATGCCGATGGTCACGCCCATTTTGTCACCTGCCGACGACGGCCTGAATGAGGGAGAATTAGCGGCTTTGCGCCCCTAATCACTGGTAAAATCAAGGGATCCGGTCCGCCTAAGCTAGGATGCGCGGGCAGGGGAGTCAAGCGCGGCAAAGAGGAGTTGCCAGGGG
>DAOWLV010000345.1 GCA_030643455.1 Candidatus Krumholzibacteriia bacterium
GGCCGCCTGCCTTGATCTCGTCGAAGACCCCCTCGAGGGTGGGGTGGTCTCCGATGTCCACCTGGTACCACTGGATGTTGGCGTGAAAAGGAGCACCGCAACGGGCCTGTGAACGTCGTCCCAGGCCGATGATCTCGAAGTCCTCCTTGAGGCTTTCCAGGAGGTGCCGGCCGACGAAGCCCGATGCTCCGGTTACAATGATTCGCGGAAGAGACATGATCCCTCCTAGCCGATGATCACCTGGGTCTCCGTTACCGTCACGTCGATTTCCCGGAGCGGATCCCGGGGCGGCCCATAGGTTGGCTGACCCTCGGCGTTGAACTTGCCTTCGTGGCAGGGACAGAGATAGATCTGCCGGCTCTCGATCCAGCGCACGTTGCAGCCCTGATGGGTGCACAGCAGGGAACGCGCCGTGACTCCATCGGCGGTTCTCACCACTTCCACGGCCCGACCGTCATGCTCGATGCGCACGCGGCGGTTCAGGGGCAGCTCGGCCAGGACCAGCTTCAAGGGGCCTGCATTCTCCGCATTACCGCTTGCTGTACAGCCGCCCAGCAGGGTCCACAGCGGCGCCGTCAGGCACACGGCAAACACCCCGCAGCCCCGGGTCACGAAATCGCGCCGGTCAATCACCTTGAATTTCGAGGGATCGGTCATTGTTGCGGGGCCGGAGGTTCGGGAGCATCGCCCAGTTCGCGCAGGGCCTCGAGGGTCTTGGCTGCCTGGTCTTCGTCGAGCTGGGTCAGGGCAAAACCCGCGTGAACCAGGACATAGTCTCCCGGTCCGGCATCGGGCACATAGGCCAGGCAGACCTCCAGGGAAGAGCCGTCGAAATCGACGGTTCCCATGCGGATGAATCCATCGGCGATGGCCGTGATCCGGCCGGGTACACCAAGGCACATGCAGACAATCTCCCGGGTTGGTCTGATCCGGCTTCATTGTAGAACGCCGGCCCGAGTTTTTCCAGCGGTCACTACACTGTTTTGCCCTTTTTCACGCTGTCCCGCAGCAGAAGAGCGGTGAAGATCAAGGCCGTGGCCACCAGGAAACGCAGGGTGATGTCCTCCCCGCGGAACACCACGCCCAGGGCCGCGGCGATTACCGGTTGCAGGAAGATGTAAAGGGCCACCCGGGTGGCCTGCACTCTCTTGACCGCCCACAGATTCAGGAAGTAGGTGACGACCGTGGCTCCGAGGATGACGTAGACCATCACCCAGCCCAGTTCCGGGGTGATCACCGAGAAGTCCGTGGCCAGGAGACTGGATGCGCCGTACACCATCATGCCGACGGTGCCGAAGAAGAAGATCACCGCCGTGGCGGCCAGCGGATCGTTGCGGGCCATGACCCGCCGGCTGATGACCACGAACAGGGCGAAGCTGGCGGCGTTGGTCAAGGTCAGCAGGTCGCCCGCGAGGTACCGGTGGTCCAGGGTGAACCGGTCCGCGCCCAGCAGCACCAGCACGCCGGCGATGCCCGCGGCGAAACCAAGGGCCTTGCGCCAGGTCAGGGTCTCCTGCCGGGCGAGCACGGAGAACAGCAGGACGAAGGTGGGTATCTGGCTGCATATCAGGGCGGAACGGCCGACCGTGGTGCGTGACAGGCCTTCCAGGAAAAAACCCTGGTTGAAGACCACGCCGAACAGGGCACAGACCGCCAACAACCACAGGTCCCGACGCGGAGGCAGACGTCTTCGCCGGGCGATCGCCACGATGGCCAGCACCGCGAACGCGCCGCTGGTACGCAGCACCGCCCAGGCGGCAGGCGATAGTTCGGTCACGATGATCTTGGAGGCCAGATAGTTGATTCCGAACAGGATCTGGATGGTCAACAGCGCTGTCCGGACCTTCGCCTGCGAAGCGGGGTCGGGAACTTGTTCTTCGTGGTTTCGGTTCGATAAGGTCATGAAAGTGCAGGATTCCGGGTTGAAGACGTCATGATGTCCGGTCAACCATAACTCAACCGGGCTGACAGGCAATGGGATTACCTTGTCTTGAATTGCCAGGGGGTGGTCCGGGATATATGATTTCGGTAGTCCTGGCGATCAGCCGCGATGTTCAGCGCGATGTCCAGACCAGATGTCCAGCAATGAAAGATGCCCGGTCAATGCCAACCAAGAACCAAGGCGGACCCCTGTCATACGCCGGCCTCGCCCTTCTGGTGTGCGGGTTGACGCTTCTGTTCGGAGTGCAGGCCCGGGCCGAAGGTCACCCTCCGAGCCAGGTGGTCTTCGAGGTGGGGTACGTCCAGCCCCGCGGCGATCTCGCCGACGATTTCTTCGATACCCCCCTGGGCTTTGGCATCAAGGAAGGGCTCGAGCTGGGTTTCCGCTGGCGTTACCGTTTTTCCGAGTCGCTGTCCATTTCGCCATCTTTCCATTTCGTGGATTACAAGAACCTCTCGGGGGAAAATGAAGAAGTCGGGGCCTACCGGATCAAGCCGACCACCCTGAGGTACAGCCTGGAACTGATGTATATCCTGCTGAATCCGGACACCGCCGTTCGGCCCTTTATTGCCGGGAGCGCGGGCATCGTCCGGAACCGGGTCGAAGGCTACTGGAAAACCTGGGACAAGGCCTTCGATTCCTCGGTCAACGCCCCGTTTTTCGGACTGCGGGCGGGCTTTCAGGTGGGGGGGTTCGAGTTCAGCGCCGTCTACAACGTGAACCGTTTCGACACCTGGCGTTTCTTCAACACCGGTTACGAGGAAAGCTACGTCTGGGACAACGTGGTCATCAGGGCGGCCTGGATCATTCCCTTCACGAACTGATTAGCCCGGATTATTCATGAATCACCTACTACGGCTGCGCATGATTTGATTTGACAGCACCTTCTCGGTTTTGCTCCCTCAACGTACCTACTGGTACGCCTCGGTCCCAAAACACTGCGAGGGCACTGTCAAATAAAATCATACACACCCTCGCTACGGTGATTCATGAATAATCCGGGCTAGCCACCGCCGGAACCCAATCAAAAGACCGCTGGCTTTTCAACCAGCGGTCTTTTTGCCGTTGCGGCAGACCCAAAGACCGGCCACACACTCAACAGAGGGGTTCGATCAGAATATAATGGGCTTTCCTGGCTGCCCTGGCGCGCCCGCGTCGGGCGTGAACGGGTCGCTGGCCACGGAAAAGGGGCCCTGGCGGTCCTCGGAATCCACACCTGCGACCCGGATCTGATGGGACTGGCCCTCGGAGGCGGAAAGGGTGTAGCTGTTATCGTTCGTGGTATCGATCTGGGTCCACTGTCCACCATTGATGGAATGTTCCACCACATAGTGTTCGACAGGAGTACCGGTGGAGGGTGCGGTCCATGTATAGTTGACCGGCACCTGGGCCAGGGATGATGCGGCCGGCATCAGCACCGCGAGCAGCACCGCGAACATTGTGATTTTCAGGGTGGTAATGGTTCGCATTTCTTCAGCTTTCCTTTGCGTGCCCGCGGGGGGTGATTCCGGGCGGGGCGTTGTCTGTGGACTCGGGTTGCGGTTTCTGACCCGAAATTGCAATCCCGGTGCCAGCAAGTTCGGCCATGCAGGCCGCCGGGTGAACCCGGTGCGATCTATGGCCTTTGCGGAGCGGAAATTTCCGTTTTGCTCCAGTTGATCAGAGATCTTCTGCCCTTCACTGGCGGAAAACCTGTGAAAATGGCATGAGCATCTTGCAGGATGCATCCCTGAAAGCGAAGGTCAGAATCGAATGTCAAAGTCCGTTACACTCTTGTGACACAATCAGTTAACGACATGATTTACAGGGGCTTCCGGCAGGAGTTTTCAACCTGGGATGCGTTTCCCATGATGTCCGCCAGGGGTCCGGGCTTCCTCCTGCGACCCCGTCGGTTCGGTAAATCGGGCTTGTGGAGAGGCAGGCCGGAGATGTAATTGGGCTGAACCGCGACACGTGAAGACCTGAAAAGGATCTGAAACCGAAAAGGGAGCCGAGATGAACCAGGAAGTGCTCGAGCTGTGGCCGGAAC
>DAOWLV010000165.1 GCA_030643455.1 Candidatus Krumholzibacteriia bacterium
CACCCTCGTGATTGTTGCCCCCGTCGTTGGTCGGATAGAAGAAATAGTACTGCAGCACGAACTGGTACCCCAGGATCCCCTGCCGGGGTGAGGTCACCTCCCGGATGAACGGGTGCATGTAGACCTTGAGGAATTCCCGGTACTTCTGGGGCAGGACCTGGGAAAAACCGTTTTCGAATTCCTTCTTCCATGACTCGGGGCCCTCACCCGGCCAATCGAAGAAAAACACCTGGAATTCCCCGGCGTCCGGTGCGCGGGACCTGGGATTCAGGGCTTCGAAGTCGGGGTCGCGGGGATCGAACCGGTCCAGAAGATCCATCAGGAGGCAGTCGCCGGAGGGATCGTAGCGACGGGCCTCCGCGCTTGTTGAATCACAGGGCTCTTCCACCAGGGTGTTCAGGTTGACCATATCGGAACGGAGCAGTTCCTTGGGACTTCCCAGAAGGCTCCAGGTATCGACATGGAGACTGGAGGATTGGCTCTGGTCCATGAAACGCCGGAAATCCATGGGCAGGTTGGTGGTGTTCAGCACCATGATGGGACCGAACCGGGCCCCCAGGGTCTGGAGAAGTTCCTGGCGCACATCATCGATGCCGTCCACCGGCGCGACGTCCCTGTACCCGGGAGCATCACGGTCCCCGAACAGGTGGAATTCCTCGCTGGCAGTGGCCTGCTCGACCAGGGCGGGATAATTCAGGGGAACATAATGGAGGTACTCGCTGCGCGGGATGGCCTGCCCCAGGGCACCCCCGGCAAACATGACGATCACGCAGACCAGAACAAACAGCCACAGCGTGATTCCCCTGCCAAATCCCATGAACATCGGGAACTCCCTACCGAAGGTGCCTCTCATTCGATCGGTGCACCTTACCATGCAGTTGGCGGTTTGACAAAAAAAAGCCACGACTCCGTGGCCGCGACTTCTTGTCCAAACTATTGAGTCCCTGGGGAATATCCGGGTCAGATCTTTTCATCGATGAAGAACTGCTTCTTCAATCCCTCCACATATTCCGCCAGCGCTTTTTCGATCTTCTGCGACTCAACCATCTGGCGCAGGTTGTCGTTCAATTCCTCGTAGGTGTACATGTGGCCGATGATCCGATCCTGGATCTGGAAGATGTACCAGCCCGCCGGGGTGAGAATCGGTTCGGTGACCTCCCCTACCTCGGCCTCGGCAAGGGCCTCCTGGAACTGGGCCGAAAGATCCTCCAGACGGAACGTCCCTAGCACCCCGCCCTTGGCTGCCGAAACGGGATCCCCGCTGACCTCGGAGGCCACCAGCCCGAACGGTTCCCCGTCCAGGATCCTTGTCCTGGCAGCAACGATTTCGGATTGGGCGGCGTCCACGTCCTCCTGGGCGACCTCGATGGGCAGGAATATCTGGCTGATGGCCCGGCGACCGTCATCCTGCACCGAATCGAGTCTCACCAGGTGCACACCCATTGAGCTGACCACCGGATCACTGACCTCGGCGACCGAAAGGGCAAATACCGCCCGGTCCAGATTGGGATCGAACAGGTCGCCGGGCGCCACGACCCCCACGACACCACCCCGCCCCGCGTTCGGCCCCTCCGAGAACTCGCCGGCCACGTCGGCGAAGGACCGGCCCGACTGCAGGGCCGCCTTGATTTCGACCACCTTGGCCTGGATCTCCTGGCGCACTTCCACCGAAGGCTGGACCGGCACCAGGATGTTGGCGATGGTCAGGCTGTCCGGCTCGGCGGGCATTTCATCCAGGTGGGCGAGGTAGTAGTCCCGCACCTCGTTTTCCAGGACCTCGATGTTGGGCCGGATGAATTTCCCGACCACCAGTCGGAGATACTGCTGATCCCGCAACTGGGTCTTCATCCTGGTCTGGTAATCCTCCAGCGTCATCCCGCTGCGATTCAGTTCCCGCCGCAGGTTTTCCAGTGATCCGAAGTGCTCGATGAACTGTTCGATCTTCTCCTGGACGCTTTGCTCGACCACCTCCTCGTCCACGGACATGTCCGCCTGCTTGGCGGCGGCGATGATCAGCTTGCTCTCGATCAGCCGATCCAGCATCTCCCGGCGAATCTCGGGACTATCGGCGGGAACCGGCTCGCCCGCATATTCCTTTTCCAGCTTGTAGAGTTCCACCTCGCGGTCCAGATCACTCTGCAGGATCGCTTCCTCATCGACGATGGCCACGATCCGGTCCACCAGGCGCGGCCCGGAGCCCTGGGCCCAGGCACACGATCCGGCCAGAAAGGCAGCCAACAGGACCGCGCATACAAGCAGGCGGGGGACACTCCGCCCCCCACCTGCAGGAAACCTCATGTTGTGGGTTTCGGTATTCAACTGCATGGCCTTTCCGCCGGTCAGTTCCGCGGCACGATGTTCTCGGGAATCTCCACGGCGGTCAGTTCCTTCCAGGAGGCCACTTCCGCCAGATTCTCCTCGTTGATCGAAATCGCAATGTCCTGTTTCCACTTGGCCATCTTGGCCTGGAAGACCTCTTCCTTGCGAATCTCCCGCATCCGCTGGCCGACCGCCTCGGTGACCTCGGTCATTTCCATCGCCTTCTCGGGTTTCACGAAATCCAGGCGAACGATAGCGTAACGGCCATCGTCCAGGGCAAACGGTTCACTCAGCTCGTCCAGCTGGATAGAGAACAAGGCGACCGAGATGGGATCGGCGGATTTTTCCATGACACCCAGTAGTTTACCGGACCTGGATTTGTTTTCCCTGTCGATGCCGAAGGCGACCAGGAGATCCTTCCATTCCATCCCCTCGGAAGCCGCGGCGTGGGCCTCGGCTGCCTGCTGGGCGTCCTTGCAGATCACCAGGCGGCCGGTCCGGTTCTCCCTGGCGACATAATCATGGGAATGTTCGGCCCAGAACTCTTCCATTTCCTTGGAGGTGACCCGCTCCTCGATCTGGACGACCTCGGCATAGAGCTTGTTGACGATCATTTCCTCCACCTTGAGGTCAACCTTCGCCACCACCTCGGGGTCCTCGAAGAGGCCACTGTCCTCGGCCTCGAAGTTGAGCACGATCTTCCCGAGTTCGCCCTCGATCTTGTTGCGAAGCCCGCCCAGCATATCGGTGTCCTTGGGCCTTTGGAAAACGCTCATCTTGTCGAAATGGATCTTGTAGTCGAGAAGCGTGAATTCCTTCGTCTGCCCCTCGAGGTTCCGGTAGGAATAGAACAGCAAATCCATGTCCTCGGTCGCGATGTCCAGAGGCCGCAGTTCATCCTGGGTCCTGGGCTCCTGGGTGCCCGGTTTGAAGAGGGTTTCACCCACAGGCAGGGCCTGGTAACATTTCCAGAGCGCGTCATCGTCGATTGTCATCTCGAATTTATTCATCACGCTCTTTTTGAAATCACTCTTCAGATGTGACAATTTCCGGTTCCAGGTCACGTCCAGTATCTGGGCCTTGGCTTCCTCCAGGGGCGGCTTTTTGCCGGGTTTTTCACTGAGCACCTTGAGCATCCAGTAACCGTACACCGAACCGATGGGCGGGGTCATGCCCCCTATCTCGGTACTGAAGACTCCCTTTTCGAATTCGGGGTTGTATCGGCCGAAGGGAACGGTGATTTCGAACCGGCCGGTCGGAGGAGGAGCGCCATCGTGGAATTCCCTGACGATGTCCTCCCAGTCAGCTCCTTCAAGGCCCATCTTCCTCGCCGCTTCCGCGTCTTCCTCGAAGTTGGAGATGATATAGAGGCATTCCCGCGAGGAACCCATCCTGGCGTAGAAAGCCTCCAGCTCCTCGGGGCTGATCGTTCTGGCCGGTTCCGCGATCACCCGGTTCCACATCTCCATGCTGGCTTCGTACTCGATCAGGGTCTCACGGGCGGACACGATATTGGGGTCGTTCTGCAGACCCATTTTTTCCGCCGTCTGGACCATGACTTCCTTGTTGATCATCGTTCCCAGGAATTTCTCCTTGCCCTCCAGAAGCGACATGTCCAGGGGAGACCCGTCTTCGGCCCGGGGAAGTTCGGTTTCCTTCAGCTTGACCAGCCGGTCTTCGTAATATCCGGCCTTGATCTCCGTGTGGCCGACCGTAGCCAGGACGGCGTCTTCTTCCTGGCCGCCACCGCAGCCGGCCAGGATAGCCGGCAGAACCAGGAGGACAAGGACGGGAATCAGTAGAAACGCGGGGTCGGACCGGCGGGGCCGGACCGTTTCAGGACTCTGGAGACTCGGGGACATGATCACTCCTTGTTTCGCAACTCGGCCAAACGCTCGAGCATGACGGACGCCACGACCAGGTGTTCCTGACGGGCCGCAGGCATTTTCATGATGAATTGATCGACAGCCTTGAATTGAAGACCTTTGGGGCCTGATGCCATCAAGCCCTGAATTATAGTTGGTGGGGGTTCCTGTCCGCCAGCGAAAAAGAAATCCACGCTCTGGCGGCCGCCTTTGATCTCCATGATGCCCAGGGCGCCGGCCATGATCCTCAGTCGCTGGATGGCCAGCAGGTTATCCACCGCCGGAGGCAACAAACCGTACCGATCCTTGAATTCGTCCCGCATACGGTCGCAGGCCGCGGCTTTCCTGAGCCTGGCGATCCGGCGGTAGAGATCCATTTTCTGCTGAGGATCTCCCACGTAATCATCAGGGAGATAGGCGGAAACCCGGAACTCGGTCTTCACTTCCAGCGGTGCAACACCGCCCCCGCCCCGGAGTTCCTCGACAGTTTCCTCCAGCAGCCGGCAATAGAGGTCGAAACCGATGGCCTCCATGTGTCCGTGCTGTTCCTCTCCCAGAAGATTGCCCGCACCCCGGATTTCCAGGTCGCGCATGGCGATGTGATAGCCCGAGCCCAGGGCCTGGAATTCTTCCAGGGCAGCGAGCCGGCGGCGGGCTTCGGGGGTCAGGCGCTCTCCGGGCGGGGTCATCAGGTAGGCGAAGGCCCGGTGGTTGCTGCGTCCCACCCGGCCGCGCAACTGGTACAACTGGGCCAGGCCGAACCTGTCCGCCCGGTCGATGATGATCGTATTGACCCGGGGCATGTCCAGGCCCGATTCGATGATGGCCGTGGATACCAGGACATCGAATTCCTGCTTCAGGAACTGTCCCATGATTCCCTCGAGTTTTTCTTCCTTCATCTGGCCATGGGCCCAGGCCACCCTCACGTTGGGCAACAGCTTGCGAATGAGCTGGGCGGTGCCTTCGATGGTCTGCACCCGGTTGTGCACGAAAAACACCTGACCCCCGCGGTGGAGCTCGCGGAGGATCGCTTCCACCAGGACATCTTTGCTGAAGGTGCACAATTCGGTATGGATGGGAAGGCGATCCCGGGGCGGCGTGTTGATCAGGGACATGTCCCGGGCCCCCATCAGGGCCAGGTACAGGGTGCGGGGAATGGGAGTGGCGCTCAGGGTCATGACATCCACCTGGCGCTTCAATTCCTTGATCCGTTCCTTGTGGCGCACACCGAACCGCTGTTCCTCGTCGATGACCAGCAGGCCCAGATCCTTGAACTTGACGTCCCGGGACAGCAGCCGGTGGGTGCCCACCAGGACATCCACCTTGCCGGCCACGCACCGGGTGAGGATCCCCTTCTGTTCGGCAGCCGTCCTGAACCGGCTGATGACCTCGATCCGGACCGGGAAATCACGAAAACGCTCGCCGAAGGTTTCCCCATGCTGCTGGGCCAGCAGGGTCGTGGGACACAGGATCGCCACCTGTTTTCCCGCCTCCACGGCCTTGAAGGCTGCCCGGATGGCCACTTCGGTCTTGCCGAAACCCACATCGCCGCACACCAGGCGGTCCATGGGCTGGGAGTCTTCCATGTCCTGCTTGATATCGGCGATGGCTGTCAGCTGGTCGGGTGTTTCCTCGAAAAGGAAAGAATCCTCGAGGGCTTTCTGCAGGGGCGCGTCGGCAGGAAAAGCATGGCCTGGCCGGGCCTTGCGCGTGGCATAGAGTTCGATCAACTCCGCCGCCATGGCCCGGATCGCCTTGCTGGCCCGGCCCTTGACCTTGAGCCAGCTGCCCGACCCCAGCCTGGCCAGGGGCGGGTTGGCGCCCTGGTCCGAACTGTAGCGCTCGACCTGATCGATGTTCTCCACCGGGACATAGACCTTGCCCTGGTCGGCGTATTCGAGCAGCAGGCATTCCCGTTCCATGCCCTGAACGGTGATCACCTCCAGGCCACGATACCGGCTGATGCCGTATTCGAGATGCACCACGTATTCCCCCGGCCTGAGGGAAGCGCGCTCCTTGACCAGTCCGGAACTGCGATGGCGGACCCGCGTCGGCCGCTGGTAGCGTTCGAAGAATTCATGATCCGTCAGACAGGTCAGTCCGGCTTCCGGCCAGATGAAACCGGCGGACAGGGAGCCCACGCGCGGCCGGGTATGCGGGGGGACATCGTCCGTGTCGTCGAGCAGGTCGGCCAGGCGGTCGGCCTGGCCCTTGTTGTCGCACAACAGCAGGACCGTTTCGGCTTGCTGTTCCCTGGCCAGAAGGTCCGATCGCAACTCGGAAACATGGCCGCCCCGCAACTGTTGTCCCGTGGACTGGAAGACCAGGCTGGCGGCCGGTTCCCGGTCCAGCCATCGCGTCTGTTCTTCTTTTGCGATCCAGGATCCGGTCAAAAAGACGTGGCGCAGATGGGACCAGGCCAGGTCGGCCGCCGGCTCCACCAGTTCCTCGATTTCCGGCAGGGCCGGATCCTTGTCCAGCCGGCCCGCCCTGAGACGGGGCATTTCGGCATCGAACAGGTCGGACTGCTCCTTCAGACGGGGAGGGTCGGTCCAGAAGACGGTGGTGTCGTCGGCCAGGTAGTCCGCCACCGTCGCGACGGGGCCGAGCCACGGCAGATACGATTCCAGGCCGTCATCGGTCAGACGGTCGTCGAAGCGGGCTTCGAGATCGTCCAGGATTTCCGCGTCCAGACCCTCGGCGGCAATTTTCCCTTCCACCTTTCCCAGGCAGGACAGGACCGCGTCGTCGTCGAGCAACAGATGGCTGA
>DAOWLV010000039.1 GCA_030643455.1 Candidatus Krumholzibacteriia bacterium
CCGCCGGCCGGCCGGATCGGCCTTCGAAGTTGCCCTGGAATGCCAGGTCCCTGACCGTCAAATCAGGTGTCACCCGTATTCTGGCCACCTCGAGTTCAATTTGTGACAACGCGGACGACGGCAGACCGGGCAGGCTGCCGGGCCGCAGGTAGGGAATTTCCGCGGGCTCGGAAGCAGGCGAAAGGGAATCGGCCACCGCCTCCGCAGCAATGTCCTCGGTTGGAGGGACAGTGGCGATTGCGATGGCGGGAATATCGATTGAACGCACATCCAGGTGCAGTGATTCCACGCGGGCGTCTTTATCCTTGAGGGCATCCAGGTCCAGGATGAGATCCAGCCGGGCCAGATCGGCCAGCGTGTCACCAGGCGCGGTGGGCGAATCCGAAATCCAGAGAACATCTTCCAGGACCAGATGACCCAACGACGGCCAATCCGCCGTGGCCACTGTGAGGTGGCCAGGCAAGGCATCATCCGCGATACGGATGCCCCAACCCAGTAGTGCACCCCTGGTCGGGGCAAACTGGAAGGCCGCCGCAACGACAACCAGGAGCCCGACGAAACCGAGCAGGGCGCCCAGCAGGACCCGGACCAGGATACGGCGCAATCGCCTCCATCCGGAAAGGCGATCGCCTTCTCCATTTGAACGGTTTCGATTTCGGAACAGCCCTACCATGGATATCCGATCCCGAAATGGAAGATGGTCTGGGTTGGCTCTCGATCCGGTTCATCACATTCCAGCCATAGCCGACACGTACCGGTCCCAGGGGGGTGCGCAGATCCAGATCAAGGCCGACGGCCAGGGGAAAACCTTTCAGTGTGGCCTCCGAAGGCGTGGCCCAGACCTGGCCCGCGTCGGCGAAGACCGCGCCTTCCAGGATCCAGACCAGCGGGAAACGCATTTCGAGCCCCGCCAGGCCCACGAATTCCCCGCCCAGGGCGTCGCCCGCGTCATCCAAAGGACCCAGTTTGCGGCGATCATAACCCCGGTGGGTATTGTAACCACCGGCATAGAACCGTCGGGTTGCCAGCACTTCCTCCGCGGTTCCCAGGGGTTTCTGCCAGCCTACCCTGATCCGTCCCGCCAGAACCAACCCCTCGAAGAGTGACCTGTAGCCAGCCGCGTCACACTGGATCGACACATAGGGAATCTCGGAAATCAACTCCGCCGGGGCCACCGTAAAGGAAGTCTTGAAGTACCCTCCCCGCGTGGGGAAAAGTGGATCATCGGTCCGATCCCACTTGACGTCGGTCCAAAATTCGAGCAACCGGCCCTGGCTTTCGGGAACGCCCGAGGCGTCGGGGTTTTTCCGGTCCACCTCGGTATAGGAAAGGGTGGTCCCAACGTTCCACATGTCTCGTCTGCGGGGCCGGAAGGATTGCACCAGATCCGCCCGCATTTCCTCGGATCTGTAGGCGTCTTCGTCCTCGACCAGGAAGCCGAGCCCCGCCCGCGTTCGCGCCCGTGGCGACAGCAGCCCCAGCCAGGTGACACCCGTCCCCGCACCCAGGCGGTGGGTCCCGACCACTCCGTTGACATCGAAACCCACACCATGTTTGAACAGGTTCCTGTCCCACCAACCGGCGCGCACCAGCCAGGGGTTGTCCGTAAACGTGCCCACCCCGGCTTCCAGGGTTCGCATGCGGCCGTTGCCCAGGTGAGCCGTCAATTTGAGCTGTCCGGGCCCGATGGGTTTGGTTTCCAGGACCACCATGCTGAACAGTTGCGTGCTGCGCAGATCAAGGGAAGCGTTGGTCAGCAGTTGCCGAGAATACTTCACACCTGGTTTTATATTCATGACCCGGCGGGCCACCCCAAGAAGGTCATCGCTGCAACCTTCGATTTCGACTTCGGTAATCTTGAAGAATTCACCCGGGGTCACTACGTAAAGAATGCCCACGGAGCTCAACCCAATGGGTTCGAGGGTCACGGCAACCGCGACCGTGGCATACCCCTCGTCGAGCAATAGATTGGTCAGATGGTCCCGCGCCTTCTCGATTCTCACGTCCCGGATGATTTCCCCCACCGCCAGGTTCTTCGCCTCGGACGTGTCAGGTGTGGCCACACCTTCCGGCCATCCCTCCATGGCAATCCGTCCGATGAGCACCGGATCTCCCGGGGTCACCTTCAGTAAAAGGTCCAACTGCCGGGATTCCAGGCGGGGGACCGCCACCGGTTCGACAATGGCCGAGGGATAACCGTTCTGGGCCAAGAACAACCGGATCCTGGCCAGGTCCTCGGCAAGCAGGCGGACCGAAAAGTCCGGCCGTTTCGTGCCTCCGATCAGCTTCCATTTTCCCGTCTGGGCCAGGCCTTTTATCAGATCCTTCTCCAGCCCTTTCGGCATTCCCTCCAGGGCGAAGGATTTGATCTGCCATCCTTTGTAGGATTCCCACTCCTTATTGGTTTCCGCATGAGAAGGCCCGGCCGTCCAGACCTGTGTCAGGACAAGCAGAAAAAAGGCCAGCAGGATTGGACGTAGAGGCAACTCCGGAACACCTCGGTGACGGAACAGGGTAGCAACACAATCGCCTTCAGGATAATGCCCTGTCCAGGGCCTGTCCATGATTCCGGGTACCATCGTGCCTATCACCGGTCGCCAGGACAGCAACGCAGGGTTATCATGGCTCGAAACGACCCAACCTGAAAGGACATCATGGAGACCTTCAGCCAGGCCGAACCGATCTACCTGGATTACAACGCCACCACTCCGGTCGACCCACGCGTGGCCGAGGCGATGATTCCGTATCTGCAAGGACACTTCGGCAACCCGTCGAGCAGCCATATCCTTGGCCAGCGAACCAGGGCAGCGGTGGAGAAGGCACGCGGTCAGGCCGCGGACCTTCTGGGAGCCGATCCCGAAGGAATTATTTTCACCAGCGGAGGGACCGAGGCCAACAACCACGCCATCATCGGCGCCGCTCTGGCCGGTCAGGACCGGGGCCGGCACATCGTGACCACCGCCGTGGAGCATCCGGCCGTGAGTGAAGTCTGCCGGCACCTCGAATCCCGCGGGTTCACCACGACCTATGTGCCGGTGGATGAGTTCTGCCGGATCGACCCTGACCACGTGGCGGCGGCCTTTATCGACCAGACGGTCCTCGTGTCGGTCATGCACGCCAACAACGAAGTCGGCACCCTGCAACCGGTGGCCGAAATCGCCGCGATCGCCAGGGCCCGGGGCATCCTGAGCCATACGGACTGCGCCCAGTCCGCAGGCAAGGTGCCGGTGAGCCTGGATGACCTGGGCGTGGACATGATTTCCGTTGCGAGCCACAAACTCTACGGACCCAAGGGCACGGGAATACTCTGCCTGCGATCCGGTGTTGAGCTGCCCAACCTCATGTTCGGTGCGGGTCATGAGCAGGGCCGACGGCCGGGAACCGAAAACATCATGGAGATCGCCGGAATGGGCGTGGCATGCGAACTGGCCGCCGCCGATCTCGCAGGGGAAGGTGAACACCTTGCCGTCCTGAGAGACCGGTTGCAGACAGGACTGTTGGAGGCGTTTCCTTCAGCCAGGGTGAACGGCCATCCGGAAGTTCGCCTGCCCAACACCCTGAGCATCAGCTTTGGCGGACTCACCGCGTCGGCCATCATCCACCACATGCCGGATGTCGCCGTATCAGCCGGCGCTGCCTGTCACGGAGACGGCGGGGTGACCATCTCCCATGTACTGAAGGCCATGGGTGTGCCGGAGGAATTCGCCCTGGGCACAATCCGGATTTCGGTGGGCCGCATGACCAGTGCCGAGGATGTCACCGATGGGCTTGCCGCAGTGATACGGGGAGTCCGGGCCGCTGCCGCTGATCAATCAGGGTGAGATGAATCCGGCTAATCGGATTCCATGGGTTTCAACTTCGCCAGCTGCGTCTGAAGGGTCGGACAGGGATTATCCTCGGACAGGATCTCGGCCAGGGTGGTTCCCTCGAACGCCTCCTGGACCATGCCCATGGCCTGATCGAGACGGCGGTGCAGGGGACAGAGATCGGAGCTGTGTTCGTCCAGATCCAGGGGGCAGGTTTCGATCCGCTTGTAGGGGCTTACCGCGTTGAGGATTTCCATCATGTTCAGGTCTTCGGGTCCCCGCGCCAGGACAAACCCACCCTTCAGCCCCCGCGTGGAATGCACCAACCTCGCCCTCACCAGGGATTGGAGAACCTTGGACAGATAGCTCTGGGGAACCATCATGGTTTCGGCGATCTGCCGAGTAGTCATGGATTGGCCGTCGCCGGCAGCCAGGGCCACCATGGCTCGCATGGCATATTCTATGGTCAGGGAAAACAAGGATGATCCACCTTCGGTCGGGCCAAGTCCCACCTGTTCCAGGCCGGACATAAATAGATATCTTTATCCAGTTTAATGGCTCCGCGGATCGCTGTCAACGACCGAAGGAGAATGCGACCCGGACAACCAAATAATCCCAGTTGTAGGTGAGCAACCGCGCGTCGTAATCGATATTGGTGGTCTCGAACCGGTTGTAGGTGTACTCCCCCACTAGTTCAATATTCTTCATCTTGAACCCCAAGCCGGCGCTGTAGGCTGGTGCGTCCACGCTGGTTTTATAGTGGCCGCCGTACTGCTCCTCATCCATGTAAACATTGTGGGCCAGGGCGATACCACCGGTCAGGAATGGGCGAAAAGACGACCTAGGACCGCCCGTGAAGGCATGGAAATCGAGTCCGTAACGGTAAACCCGTGTTTTCACGATGTAGGCTGTGTTGGTTTCGGCAAAGACACCCGTATTATCTCCAAAGCGGGTGTAATGAAAGGCAGGAGATACGGCGAAATAGTCGCCAAGCCACTGACGGAAGCGAAAGCCTAACTCCCAGCCTGTGCTTACACCCAGGCCGGTATCATAGTCCTCGGTCCAGGGATCCTTCTGGTCACCCATGGGTTCAGCAAGGCCCCCCTCCAGTAAAAACTCATGATTTGACAGCGCTCGCTGGTGATGTGTCCCGCCAGGTGGGAGAACCACCCTGGCTTCTACTTGGGACACGAAAATCGTTGTTCCCACCAGCATCAGGAGTACGAAGGTTGCGGTTCCGTTCGTCAGGCGTTTCATGAGTCTCTTCCTCCGGTTGAATTAGGCCGGGTAGAAAGGGGGCCTGCTCGGATTCTCATCCACGGAGGGATATGCAGGGAAGATGCCGGAAATGGAAACGGCTAAAACAATCCTGTATTTTATTCACCGATAGCATCTTATGGAGTTTCCATGAGTTTTTGGTTCAACAATGGAAAACCGGACAGTCCGCTTCCAGTGTGTCCCCAGTAGGACAATCGGGTCCCAAAAGAGACAGCTGCCCGGAGATCATCTCCGGGCAGCTGGACGGGACCTACCACTCAATTGATGGTCAGGTTGTTCTCCATCTTGCCCGCGATACCGAGCTTGTCCATCTGCCGGTACAGGGTGCTTCGGCTGACACCCAGCCGGCGGGCGGCCTCGGCGCGGTTACCGTCAGTTTCGGCCAGGGCCTGCAGGATTCGGGACCGCCCCGTCTCCACGTCTTCACGGCGGCTGGATCTCCCGCCCGGCACGACCCTCAGCCGCACCTGCGAGGGGTCCGATATTCCGGCAACCCCGCCAGGGCCCTCCAGACACCAGGACTGACCCTCGGTGGATCCGAGTTCGACCCGCACCTGGCCCCTGGCCTCCTTCTGGATCCTGGCCTGCCTGGCAACCATGGCGATTTCCCGCACGTTGCCCGGCCAGTCGTACTGCAGCATCCGGTCCAGGCTTTCCTGATTGAAGAATTCACCCAGTTCGATCCGCTGCCCCGACACCACCGTCAGGAAATGCCGAAGCAAGGGAAGGATGTCCTCGGTCCTGTCGGTCAACGGAGGCAGCTTCAACTCCAGGATCTTCAGACGGTAATACAGATCGGCGCGGAATCTCCCGGCGGCGACCAGTTTCTGAAGATCCGCGTTGGTCGCGGCGATCAACCGGATGTTGGTCCGCCGCTGGGAAGGATCCCCGATGGCCTGGTAGGTCCCGTCCTGCAGAAGGCGCAGGAGTTGGGGCTGCAATTCCAGCGGAAGATCACCAATCTCGTCCAGGAACAGGGTGCCATCGTGGGCCTTGGCCGCAAGGCCGATGCCGTCACGATCAGCACCGCTGAAAGAACCCCGGGTGTGACCGAAGAACTCCCGCGCGAATATGGACTCGGGTATCGCCGAGACGTTGACGCAGACCAGTTCCCCGGCGCGGCGCCTGCTTTTCTGGTGCAGCCGCCGGGCGAACAGTTCCTTGCCGGTGCCCGTGGCGCCGGTGATCAAGACAGGTTCGTCCGAATCGGCGAAGGCATCGGAAAGCTGGATCAGGTCACGCATGCGTGAAGACACATGGATGATCGGGCTGGCCAGCGGTGGCTTGGGGCCGATCCCGTGCATCCGGTCAGCAGCGACAATCATGCGTTCGGCTTCCTGTTGATCCGCCCTGCGCCCGGAAATGACCGACAACAGCTTGCGGGCGGTCAGGGTCAGGTGATCCACCTCCATCTTGAGGAATAGGTCCAGGGCGAACATGGCAGCCCGCCAGGCCTCGTCCAGCAGAGCGGCGGGATCCTGGCATAAACCGCTGTCCAGCCCGGCCAGGCGGGTTCGCGCCAGGACCATCAGGGCCAGAGCGTGTTCATGATTGGCTCCAACCTCCTTGAGCAGTCGCGTCGCCTCGCGTCCGTGATGGGCGGCGGAATCGAGATCTCCGAGCCCAAGCAGACTTTCAGCCAGAACCCGGCGGACCACGCCTTCTTCGAACCTGTCGCCTTGCCGCCGGGTCATGGTCAAGGCGTTGCCCAGGACCGTCACGGCTTCGGATTGACGTCCGAGTTTCTCCAGACACTCACCCTGTCTGCGCAGGACTTCCATGACGATGTCACCGTCGGGCGCAATGCTGCGTCCGATGGCCATGGCGCGGCTGTAGTAACGGCGGGCCTTGTCGATGGCGCCCTCGTCCCTGCAGACGTCACCCATGAACTCGAGGGCCAGGGCTTCCTCGCGGGAAAACATCAGCCGATTGGAATCTTCGTAAGCTGTCATCAATATCTCGCGGGCGGCCTCGAAATCGCCCTGCAACCGCAGGGTATTACCCTGGGCGATGGCACATCGGCAAAGGCTGACCTTGGCTCCGACCTCTTTCAACAGGCGCGAAGCCGCCTTGAGTTCGGTCATGGACCGGCTGAACAGACCCTGCTTGTAATAGGCGATGCCGATGTTCATTCGGTTGCCGCCCATGTTCTTGATCATGCCCAGTTGCGTGTGGATATCCAGAGCCCGATCGAACCAGCGCACCGCGTTCCGGTAGTCGGACGACCTGAAGGAAATGATGCCCAGCAGGTTGGCCGTGCGGGCACATTCAAATTCCCGCTCCAGGACCTTGAACACCGCATAGGCTGCCTCGGCGTCCTCCCTGGCCCGGTCCGGATCGCCCAGATAGGAGAAAGCCAGTCCCCGCAAATAGAGGAACTCGGCGATGACCGGAGGCAGGCCGCGACGATGCGCTTCGATGAAGAGATTGGTCTGGTCCACCACCTGCACGTAATCTCCCCGCTTGCAGGCGAAAGCCAACTGGACGACATCCAGTTCAGGTGACTCTTCGGCCACCATCCCCCACCGGCCGGCGGAGGCCTGGAGCACCTCGAAATCATCGTACTTTTCCAGCTGGAACAGGTTTTTCGCACACAGGATCACGACGTCCTGCACCGTGGGTGCAGAAAGATCGGGTACCAGTGACAGCGGAGGGCGTTGCCCGGCATCGACCTCGTCCAGACAGCGTCGAGCCACCGCCAGAGAGGTCTCATAGTCCTCGTCAAGATGGGCCTGCCAGGCTTTCTTCCAGGTCGAGGGATCCAGGGGAAGATCCTTCAGCGGGCCGTCACCAGAGCGGCTGGCGACCCCAGGGCGAATTGAGTCATGGCGCATGGGTCCCCTCCAGACTCAACTCCATCAGGCCCAGAGAGCCCTTGTCGATGACCATGATCCTGAAGATCAGGGTCCCACCCACGAATTCAGGAATCAGCAGGATCTGAACCTGGTTGATATCGAACCCCAGCGGGATCCGAACCGGTTCGAAACCGGTTGAGTCCTGGACGTCGGATCCTCCACCACTGCTGCCGTAATCATTGGTGTCAAGAGGGTCCCCTTCGGAGCCGCCCGAACCCCCGGTGCCGCTGCTCATTTCCTGGTAGGCCAACACATTGGCCGGGAGGAGGAAACTCGCGACCAGCGCGGCGGGAAATATCATGGACATCAGACGGCCGGATATAATGGAGAGTAATTTTTTCATGACTCCCTCCCTGGGAATTTGACCGGACCGTCGAGACGAAAGCGTATCCCGAGGGTTGAAAAGCTTAAACAATCCGGACAGGATGTCGGGTGACGTTATTCTGAAGCTAAGGAATCGGCTGGAGAAAGCCAAGAGGGCCGGTCCGATTTGATGGCCGACCCTCTGGTTTCTGGTTCGCGGAAATCAGGCGTGTACCGGGATCCACTTCGAAAGAGCTTCGCAAACCACCTCGGGCTGGAAGGGTTTGAGCAGGAAGTCGTTGATCCCGGCGCGGTGCATGTCTGCGAGGTGTTTTCCCGGGTCCTGGGAGGTCAAAATCAGGATGGGTACGGGCCTGTCGCAGTAGGGATGACCAGGCGGAAGATCGGCCTCCATCTTCCGGATCTCCTTGCTGGTCTCCATGCCGTTCATGCCCGGCATGTTCATGTCGATGAGAACCAGGTCGTAGCGGGCTTCCGGGCAACCGTCCCTGAACATGGCCAAGGCGTATTCCCCGGTGGTGGCGGGCTCCACCTGGCAACCCATGCGACCGAGCAACCGGGCGCAGACCGCCAGATTGACCGGAGAATCATCGACCAGCAGGATACGCAGGGGACCCTCGTTCGGATCCACTCCGGGCACGTCGATTTTCCGGTCGCGGATGGAACCCGAACGGCGTCTCCGCAGGCGCGGATGATCTCTGAATCCTGGACTCATTTCGTTCCTCTTTCCGATCGAACCACTTGTCGAAGGCATTTCGTGGCGGCACTCGGTTTTTCGGCTGGAAACAGAACTGTTTTAGCTGAAATTGATGATTCGGAAACGGCTTCCTCTTTCGTTGCAGGATTTTGCAACTACCACCTGCGCCTGACTCGTGGTACATTGTCCGGATTGTTGAACCCCCACTATTTCGCCAAGGGATTTCTCGCCAAGGGAGTCGCCATCAAAGGAGTCGCGATGGAGTACAGATTTCTGGGCAAGTCGGGACTGCAGGTCTCGGCCCTGTCCTTCGGCGCCTGGGTCACCTTCCAGGACCAGCTCGATGTGGACAAGGCCTACCAGTGCATGAAGACGGCCTTCGACGCCGGAGTGAATTTCTTCGACAACGCGGAGGTCTACGCCGGCGGGATGGCCGAAACCATCATGGGCCAGGTCCTGAAAAAGGCCGGCTGGCGGCGAAGTGATCTGGTGATCTCCACCAAGATCTTCTGGGGCGGCACACCCCAGGGCCCGGGCCAACCCGTCAAGTCCGGTCCGAACGACCGGGGCCTGTCGCGCAAACACATCATCGAGGGCATCGATGCGGCGCTGGCCAGGCTGGACCTGGACTACGTCGACCTCATCTACTGCCATCGCCCCGACATCGACACGCCCATCGAGGAAACTGTGTGGGCCATGAACCAGGTGGTCCAGCAGGGTAAGGCCCTCTACTGGGGAACCAGCGAGTGGTCCGCTGCCCAGATCCGCCGGGCCTACGACATCGCCCGTCGGGAACACCTGATCCCCCCGACCATGGAACAGCCCCAGTACAACATGTTCAGCCGGGATCGTGTGGAATCGGAATTCGCCCCCCTCTACGACGAGATAGGGCTGGGCACCACCATCTGGAGCCCGCTGGCCAGTGGCATCCTGACCGGCAAGTACAACGACGGCATTCCCGAGGGATCGCGCCTGTCCCTGAAAAACTACCAGTGGCTGCGGCCCGAACTGGAAAGCGAAGCCGGCAAGGCGAAGGTAGCCAAGGTCAAGAAGCTGATGCCGGTGGCCCAGGAGCTGGGCTGCACCATGGCCCAGCTGGCCATCGCCTGGTGCCTGACCAACGACGATGTCAGCACCGTGATCACCGGCGCCTCGAGTCCGGCGCAGATTACCGAAAACATGGCGGCGCTGAAGATCGCCGAACTGCTGACACCCGATGTGCAGGAACGCATCGAAGACATCCTGGACAACCGGCCCCAAGGCGAGCAAAACTGGAGAGGTATGTAAACATGAGGAAGGTAATTCTGATCATGGGGATGTTGAGCATTCTGGGTGGATGCGCCGGCGACGACTCCGGCGACGGAACCAGCGACAAGACAGGTACCGCCGCGGCTGATTCGGTACAGAATCCTTTTTTCACCGAGTGGGACGGCCCCTTCGGCACGCCTCCCTTCGACAAGATCGAGATTGCGCACTTCGAACCTGCCATGGTGCGGGCAATGGCGGAACACCAGACCGAGATCGCCGCGATCGCCCGCGATCCGGAGTTTCCCAACTTCGCCAACACCATCGAGGCCTTGGATGGAGCAGGGTCCCTGCTCACCAGGACCTCCAGCGTCTTCGGCGCCATGAACGGCACGATGACCAACGACGAGATGCAGGCCATCGCCAAGCGCCTGGCGCCCCTGCGGTCAAAACACCGGGATGAAATCCTCCTCAACGCCGAATTGTTCGCCAGGGTCGACATCGTTTATCAACAGCGCGAAAAACTGGAACTGGACAAGGAGCAGCAGATGCTGCTCAAGGAAACCTGGAAACGGTTCGTGCGGGGCGGTGCCAACCTGTCCGAAGCCGACAAGGAGAAACTGAAAGCCCTGAACGAGGAGTTGTCGGTCCTGTCCCTGCAGTTCGGTGAAAACGTGCTGAAGGAAACCAACCGCTTCGAGATGGTCCTGGACAGCAAGGGCGACCTGGTGGGCCTGCCCGATGCGGTCATCGAGACCGCGGCCGAAACCGCGGTCAAGAGGGGCCATGAAGGCAAGTGGGTCTTCACCCTCCACAAGCCCAGCCTGATCCCGTTTTTGCAGTACAGCCCGAAGCGCAAACTGCGCGAGAAGATGTTCACCGGTTACACCAGCGTCGGCGACAACGGGGATGACCTGGACAACAACGACATCCTGGCGCGCGTGGCCTCCCTCAGGGTGCAGAAGGCGAACCTGCTGGGCTTTGCGTCCCACGCCCATTACGTCCTGGACGACAACATGGCCAAGACCCCGGAAAACGTCTACAAGCTGTTGAACGAGCTGTGGACCCCCGCGCTGGCCCAGGCGAAGACCGAGGCGGCCGAATTCCAGAAAATGATCAACAAGGAAAACTCCAAGAAGAACCGTTTCAAGGTCAAACCCTGGGACTGGTGGTACTTCGCGGAGAAGGTCAAGAAAGCCAAGTACGACCTGGACGAGGAGATGGTGCGTCCCTATTTCGAGCTGGAAAACGTCCGGACAGGTCTGTTCGAGACGGTCAACAAGCTCTATGGCCTCACTTTCACCGAGCGGCACGACATCCCCGTCTACCAGGAAGACGTGAAGGTCTACGAAGTCAAGGAAGCCGACGGCACCACTGTCGCCATCTGGTTCAGCGATTATTTCCCCCGCGAGAGCAAACGCGGCGGCGCCTGGATGAGCTCCTTCCGCAAGGAATCCTACGCCGATGGAGTGCGGGTCATCCCGGTGATTTACAACGTGGGCAACTTCACCAAACCGACGGCTGAAATGCCCGCCCTGCTGAGCGCCGACGAGGTGGGGACCATGTTCCACGAATTCGGTCACGCGCTGCACGGAATGCTGTCGGACGTCCACTACGAGTCCCTGAGCGGCACCTCGGTGGCGCGGGACTTCGTCGAGCTGCCCAGCCAGGTCATGGAGAACTGGGCCTTCGAACCCGAAGTGCTGGCCACCTACGCCAAGCATTACCAGACGGGTGAGGCCATCCCCGCGGAGCTGGTCGCCAAGCTGGAAAAGAGCAAACACTTCAACCAGGGATTCACCACCACCGAATACCTGGCCGCCAGCTTTCTTGATATGGACTGGCACACCATCGAAACCGCCGAAGAAAAAGACGTCGCGGTGTTCGAGACCGAATCCATGGACCGGATCGGCCTGATCAAGGAGATCGTATCCCGCTATCGCAGCCCCTACTTCCGGCACATCTTCGC
>DAOWLV010000347.1 GCA_030643455.1 Candidatus Krumholzibacteriia bacterium
ACGGCCACCTGTTCATTGTCATGGCCTATTACGAAGGCCAGGAATTGAAGGACAAGATCAAAAGTGGGCCTTTGGCTCCGACTGCCGCGGTGCATCTGGCGATCCAGTGCGCCAAGGGGCTGGCCGCAGCCCACGCCGAGGGCATCGTTCACCGGGACATCAAGCCGGCCAATCTCTTCGTGACCACCGCCGGCAAGATCAAGATCCTCGATTTTGGATTGGCCAAGCTGATCGGAAGCGCAAAACTGACACGTACCGGAACCACCCTGGGTACCGCGTCCTATCTGTCGCCGGAGCAGGCCAATGGTGTGGCGGTGGATGAACGTACGGATATATGGTCTTTGGGTGCGGTCCTTTTCGAGATGCTGGCCGGGCATTCCCCGTTCAAAGGTGATTTCGAGCAGGCGGTCATCTACCAGATCCTCAACAGGGAGCCCGATACCCTGCCCGACACTGACGGGATCGACCCGGAGCTGGCCAGGATTACTTCACGCTGTCTGGCCAAGAATCCGGAGGATCGATACCAGTCGGCAGCAGATCTGGCGGCGGACCTGGAGCAACTCATCGAGGTGCCGGCCCATGCCAAGTCCCTGTCTGAACACGATTCTGGAGGTGATAAACCCCGACGACATCATCTACGAAATCTCTCCATCAGCTCGGCGTTGCTGGGGGTCATCATCACCGCCGTGATCCTCCTGACCCCCAGCCAGGGTATCCCCTTTTCCATGCGGGACTGGATACTGATCACGGAATTCGAGAACCAGACAGGGGAGGAAATTTTCCAGGGAACTGTCAGCGAGGCCCTGTCCATCGATCTGCATCAATCCCAGTATGTGAATGTTTTTTCCGGCAAGCGCCTGAACGACGCGATGTTCCGGAGCGGCCACGCCAACGCCGCCGTCATCGATGCCGAGCTGGGTCGCCAGATCGCCATCCGCGAAGGCGTGACCGCGGTGTTGGAAGGCAAGATCAGCCGTGTGGGGGACGAGTATGTCCTCAGCGCCCGGCTGGTGGTGCCAACCACCGGTGAAGCTGTCGACACCAAGCGGATCCGGGTTCACAGCCGCAAGCAGTTTCTGGGCGCGGTGGACGAACTGTCCCGGGATATCCGGCGCAACCTTGGAGAATCGATGCTCTCGATCCAGCGCCGTGACCAGCCCCTGGCCGAGGTCACGACGAGTTCGTTGCAGGCGCTGCGTTATTTCACGCTGTCTCAGCAGAAAAGCAGAATGGCCCGCTGGGAGGAGTCCATCCCTTTGCTCGAAAAGGCCGTGGAGGTTGATTCGACTTTTGCCACGGCGTTGAACGACCTGGCCGTCATGGCCCACAACCTGCTGAGGGTCACCGACGCACTTCGGTACAGTCAGCAGGCCTATAATCACCGGGAAAAGGTCACCGAACGGGAGCGCTATCACATCGAAGGGGAATACTTCCGGATCAGGGAAGAATTCGGGCTGGCCATCGATCGATACAATCTGCTGTTGCAACTCTATCCCGATGACTACCCGGCCATCAACAATCTGGCTTATACCTGCATCTACACCCGGCATTACACCGAAGCCAAGGCCCATGCCATTCGGCTGATGGAAAACGAAGCCGATAACTGGTATGCGCTTCATATCATGGGATTGGCCTGCGGCGGCCTGGGGGAATATGAACAGGCCATCGCTTATTTCAAGGATGCCCTGGGAGTGAATCCGGACGCCTTCTGGTCGCACGTTTCCATTGGCATGGTCCACGCCATCAACGACCGCTGGAAGAAGGCCTGGTCCGAGCTCGATGAATCCCTGGTGAAGGGGATTGAACAAAACGCCATCCGGATCAGGTTTTCCGCCCTGTTTCACATCTCACGCGGCAACTACCAGGCGGCGGCAGCCAATTACCATGAAGTTGTCCGGTTGTTCCGGTCTCAAGAGAATTGGAGCGCCGAGGCAGCTGAGCTGCGCAGCCTCGCCAGACTGCAATCCGCGATGGAGGAACCGGCAAAGGCCCTTCGTACACTCGAGCGGGCCGTCCAGATCCAGCCGACTGCCGAGTCACTGGCCTATCTGGGCCGCCAGCAGATCCAGAACGATCTTGCGGATCCTGCCCGGCAAACAGCAGTCAGGCTGAAGTCTCTTTGTGAAGTCGTGCCGACCATGGGCAACCTCGGCTCGTACCACCATCTGCTAGGTGAAATTGCTCTTTCCACCGGCCAGTTTGATCTGGCCTGCACCGAATTCACCCTCGCCTTGAATTTAAGCGACCGCCTGGAAACCCGGTTCGCCCTGGGTGTTGCCTTTGGCCAGGCCGGTGATCAAACCCAGGCCCGGGAGCAATTCGCTCTCCTGGCAAGCAACCCGTGGTCCACCTTTTTCGACGGATATCCGGAGCTGCGCGCGCTGTCGTTTTACCATCTGGGAATGCTCAGCGCAGCCGACAACTCACTCGAGGATGCGGAAGGCTATTTCGACCAGTTCATGGCCCTGTGGGGGGATAAGGGAAATGACCGCCCGGAAGTCACGCTGGTCAGACAGAAATTGATAGGATTCGCCCAGGCAGATTGAAATAGTTCCTTCGTGTGCCAAGGCCGCGGATTCCTCACGAGGGAGACGACACTTCGCCGCTGTTCCCATCCTCGGCCAACACCGCCAGGAACGCGGCTCCCCACCGCTCCAGTTTCGCATCGCCGACTCCGCTGATGGCCATCAACTCCGACTCGTCCCTGGGACGGAGCGCAGCCATGGCCGCCAGGGTCTTGTCGTGGAAGACCACGTAGGGAGGCACTTCAGCTTCCTTGGCCAGCTTCAACCGAAGTTCCCGCAGACGCTCGAAGCGCTCGGCTGCCTCCGGGTCCGCGAGGGCACCGTCCTCGGCGAGTAAGGCAGCGGGAACCGTTTTCTTTGCCTTCTTGCGGCCACCACCTGGGGCGCGCAACGGGTTCTTTCTCAGCTCCAGGGCCACGTCGCCGTCCAGGATCTCGCGTGACTTCCCCGTCAACTTCAGCGAACCGATGCCTTCGGCGTCGGTGGTGAGGATGCCGCGCGCCATCAGCTGTCTTACCACCGCGCGCCAGGAATTGCGGTCCAATTCCGTGCCGATCCCATAGGTGCTCAATCTGTCGTGCCCGAAGCGGAAGATGCGTTCCTGTTCGCTGCCCATCAGCACGTCGATCACGTAGTTCGCGCCGAAGATCTGGCCGGTGCGAGCCACACAGGAAAGCACCTTCTGGGCGGCGACGGTGGCGTCGAAGGTTTCCGGGGGAGCGAGGCACACGTCGCAGTTGCCGCAGGGTTCCGGCAGGTCGTCCCCGAAATGGCGCAGGAGTACCTGGCGGCGGCAGGTTACCAGTTCGCAGTAGGCCAGCATGGCCTCCAGACGCTGGCGCTCGATTCGTTTGTGGAGATCGTCGGCCCCGGAAGACTCCAGCATGCGGCGGCGCAGCACAACGTCCTGCAGGCCGTAGGTCAAAAGCGCCGTGGCGGGCAGACCGTCGCGGCCGGCGCGCCCCGTCTCCTGGTAGTAGGCCTCCAGGCCGGAGGGCATGTCCAGGTGCAGGACAAAACGAACGTCCGGTTTGTCGATGCCCATGCCAAAAGCGATGGTGGCGACAATCACCACGCCGTCCTCGTTCAGGAATCGTCGTTGGTTCGCGGCCCGGATCCCGGCCGGCAACCCCGCGTGGTAGGGCAGGGCCACGAGGCCTTCGGCCGCGAGCTTGACTGCCACCTGTTCGGTCTTCTTGCGCGACAGGCAGTAGATGATGCCCGCCTGCCCCGGGTATTCATTGCGGATGAAGCGCAGGACCTGGGCGGTGCCGCCGGTTTTTTCCGTCACCAGGTAACGGATATTCGGCCGATCGAAACCCGTGGCGAAGATTCTACCGTCGGCCAGCTTGAGGTTGGCGACGATTTCCTTTCGTGTCCGTGCATCGGC
>DAOWLV010000098.1 GCA_030643455.1 Candidatus Krumholzibacteriia bacterium
CCCTACCAGGAAAGGGACCAGGAAAACGGTCGCCGAGACAAAAAGCGATGAGTTCCAGCGAGCCCTCACGTGGAATGCCCGAGCTGGGCAACCCTCGCGGCCCTGTCCTCGGCGCCGAATAGCCAGGATCCGGACACAAGGATGTCCGCTCCAGCCTCCCGACAGAGGGCACCGGTCTGTTGGTTGATACCCCCATCTACCGAAATCAGGAAACTGCGACCTTCGCTTTGCCGCCGATGGTTGAGTTCGCCAATCTTGTCGGCGGCGGTCGGATCGAACTCTTGACCCCCAAAGCCGGGCTCCACGCTCATGACCAGAACCAGGTCCAGCCGGTCGAGCCAGGGCAGGATGTCGATGACAGGCGTGCCCGGTTTGAGGGCCAACCCACGTTTGAGGCCCAGATCACCTATCCGGTCCAGGGTCCCCCCCACGTCACCGTCGATTTCCACGTGGATGGTCAGGGCATCGACCCCCGCCCTGGCGAAGGATTTCAGATAACGCTCCGGTTCGGTGATCATCAGGTGGGCGTCCAGAGGCAGCTGGCTGAGCCGGCGGATGGCCTGGCAAATGAAGGGGCCGAACGTGAGGTTGGGCACGAAGTGACCGTCCATGACATCCAGATGGAGAAGATCCGCCCCGGCGGCTGTCATGTCGGCGATGTCGGATTTCAAGTCAGCAAAATCCGCCGACAAAAGGGACGGCGCCACGTGGGCCAGGCCGTCAGCGGGACGAGGCAACCAGTTCAAGACGCTCTCCTTTGCTGATCCGTTCCCCGGCGGGTGGGCGCTGTGACAAGACGTGATTGGGAGCGGAGCGGGAGGTTCGTTCATAGGTGACCGGGGCCAGAATGAAACCGGCGTCGGATATGGCCTGGCGGGCCTGAAAGAGGGGCATGCCCCGCAGGTCAGGCATCCTGAGAAGTTCCGCGGCCGCAGGTTCGGCCACGACCAGATTCACGATGGCACCCTTGTACAGATCCGTTCCCGCCACCGGATCCTGGTAGGCGACCACCGGTTGGGTGACTCCTTGCCGCCGGATCTTCAACACCCTGCCCAGCCGAAAATTTTCACGCTGAAGGGTGATCTCCGCCTGGCGCAGACTCAGGCCCGACAGGGAGGGTAACAAACCCGCCGGTGGTCCGCTACTGGTCACCACTCGAACAGTGCGGCCGCCGCGGATCCTGGATTCCGGGGAAGGGATCTGATCGAGGATCATTCCCTCGCCGATGGACGGATGGGCCCTCTGCCGGGCAACCTCTACCTCCAGGCTCAGGCTTCTGAGCTGGATCTCGGCACGGGCGACGGTCATGCCTCGGATATCGGACATGGTCACGACCTTGTTGCTGTGGATCAAGGTGGGCATCACCAGGAAGTTCACCAGCAACAGCAGGACTCCTCCGGCCGCGACCAGGGACGCCAACAACAGCAGGAGTTTCCACAACTTCACGGACTCATCCCTTCTTTCGCATCCGGGCGGCAAAAAACCCGTCTCCCGAAGCGGCGCCGGGCAACCAGAGCCGCTGCCAATGACCATCAGAAGCCGGAGCAGGCTCCAGGCCGGAGCTCCCTGCCAGCAGACGATTCACAACCTCTTCGTTCTCCTCGGGTTCCAGGGAGCAGGTCGCGTACATCAACAGACCGCCGGGCATGAGTAATTCGGCCGCCTTTCCGGCCAGATTCAGGAGCATGGCGCCGTTGCGGGACGGGACACCTCTTTCCAGTCTCCAGCGTCCCTCCGGGTGGTGCCGCAAAACGCCGGTTCCACTGCAGGGGCCGTCAAGGAGCACCGCGCCGAAAATCCCGGGCCCGAATGGAGCATTGTTTCCATCCGCTAATACCACGTCCACCCGGTCGGTCTCAATCCTTTTAATTGTGGAGACCAGCAGCCGGATGCGGTCCGCATGGTGATCCATGGCCACGATCCGGCCCTGTCCCGGCCACCCGGAGGCGAGAAACGCCGTCTTCCCGCCCGGGGCCGCGCACATGTCCAGCACCGGTTGTTCCTTCGTCCCGGGGTGATCCGTGGGGTCGGCAGCCAGCCAGGCCGTCGCCGTCTGGACCGCTGGATCCTGGACGATCAGCCAGGGAAACCAACCAAGGAGTTCGTCCAGTTGTGCGCGTCCGATCCGTCTGGTGGCGACCAATGTCCTCACCAGGGGACCGGCGGTGACCAGACAGTCCGCCTCCGCCAGAAGCAGGGCCCCCTGCACAGGGTCGGCCGGGTACAGGACATGGAATACAAGGGGAACGGGCTGGTTGTTCCAGGAACAGATGGCCTCGGTTTTCTCCCAGCCATAGTGAGAGATCCACTTGCGGACCAACCACGCCGGATGGGACTGCCAGGCAGCCAGACCGGCGGCCCGGTCGCCGCCGGGCATCTCGAAAAACGGGCGCAGCCTTTTTTCGAGATCGGAGGCATCGAGCCGGTCGGGTTCATCATCACCCAGCACCTGCCGCCGCACGCTCTGCAAAAGACCGTTGACGAACGGCAATTTGCGTACCCCCGGCCTGTGCCGGCAGAGTTCTCCGGCCTGGTGGATGGCCGCGTAGGCGGGAACCGAACCCTGGCCGAGCATCTGGTGGAGTGACATGCGCAACAGGGACAGAGTGGGGGAATCGACAGGGGGTTTCCGGCGCGAGAAACGTTTGATGAGGTGATCGTAACGGCCCTGCCACTGCAGGGTTCCCCGCACCAGTTCGGCAAGGAAAGCACGGTCGCGGGGATCGGGAGTCCTGTCCAGCCCCCGGGCGAGGACCGGATCCAACGGGTGACCCTCGTCCACCGCGATCAGGATCTCATGTGCCTGCCGGCGAACCGGGTCGGCCTTCATGAGCGCAGCACGTCCCCGGGGGAAATCTTGAACCCCCGCAGGAATTCATCCACACGCAGGGCTTTGCGGCCAGGACACTGCAAGCCGGTCAGCAGCAGCGTACCTTCACCGCAGGCCACGATGACGCCCTCGTCCACCACATCCAGCACGGTCCCCGGTTCCTTGCCCGAACTGTTGAATGACATGAGGCGTGCTTCGGTGATCTTGAGGGTCTTCTCGCCCAGGTAGGTGGTGGTGCCCGGCCAGGGGATCAGGGAGCGGATCTGGTTGTGGACGATGACCACGTCCCTGTCCCAGCGTACGGCCGAAAGGGCCCGGGTCAGCTTCGGGGCATAGACCGCACCCACTTCACTCTGGGGCACCGGCTCGACCTGGCCGTTCTGCAGTCCTCGCAGGGTGTGGATCAAAAGGTCGGCTCCCTGGCCGGCCAGTCGCTCCACCAACTCGCCCCCCGTGTCCTCCGGACCGATGGCCACCGATCGCTGGGCCAGGATCGGCCCGGTGTCCACCCCTGCGTCCATCTGCATGATGGTCACCCCGGTCCAGGAGTCACCGTGGAGGATGGAATACTGAACGGGGGAAACACCCCGCCAGCGGGGCAAAAGGCTGGCGTGGACGTTGATGCAGCCGAAAGGCGGCCCGGTCAGAAGAGGATCGCGAAGGATGTGGCCGAAGGCGGCCACCACCACGATATCGGGATCGAGGGCCATGACCTCAGCGGCGACGGCCTTGCCCTGGCCCTTCCCGAAATCGATGACTGGAATATGGTGTTCGTGGGCGGTGGCCTTTACCGCGGTGGGAAGCATCTTCCGTCCGCGGCCGGCGCGCCGATCGGGCTGCGTGACGACCAGTTGCACGTCGAAGCGGGCTTCCACCAGGGCTTCGAGACTCGGCACAGCAAAATCCGGTGATCCCATGAACACGACTTTCATCGGTCGCCCTTCCCCTTCCCCGAAATTTTTTGCCAAACCTCGAACATGACAAACATCAGCAATCTCGGCGGCAGCAGAAGCTTCTTCCAGACCGGAAGGTGATCGATGAACAGGACCCCGTCCAGGTGATCGACCTCATGCTGGATGATCCGCGCAGCCAGCCCTTCGTCCCGCAATGATTGCCTGCCTGTCGGACCGTCGAATTCGACCACCGCACCCTGCGGCCGCCACACGTGGGTGTACAGTCCCGGAAAGGACAGGCAGCCTTCCTCGAAGGAGACGCGCGGACCGAAGGTTTCGAGGATGACCGGATTCACGAGATCGATCCGTTGCTTTCCCGGAGGCCTGTCGGGGTCGATGACAACCACCACCCGGCAGTCGCGGTCGATCTGCGGAGCGGCCAGGCCGACGCCTCCTTCGGCTCGAAGAGTCGCCCAAAGTATGTCCAGCAGTTCCCTCGTCCGCTGATCGTTCGGATCCACGGACCGGGCCCTGCGGCGCAAACACCTGTTGCCGTACCTTCGGATCCGGGCCACCCGGGCACCCATGATGCTATTGGCCTTCTTCAACCACGCTGTTGATGGATCCCTTGCTGATCTCCACCTTGACTCCGTCGGCAATGGTCGCGACCACGCGATCCTGCTTGACGTCCTTGACGGTGGCGAACAACCCGCCGCTGGTGATGATCTGGTCGCCTCTCTTGAGAGCCCCGATCATGGTCTTTCGCTTATCCTGCTGCTTCTTCTGCGGCCGGATGATCATGAACCAGAACACGATGAAAATAAGGACGAGCGGCAAAAAGCTCAGCATGGAACTGGGTCCGCCTTCGCCTCCATTGGGGGATCCCATGGCCAACAGGTTCACGAAAGGCATGAACATCTCCTCGTTCTTCAGGTCGGGATGGTCCGAACCCGCCAAATGTGGTCCGGGGTGGTCGAAACTCGCCCCACCAAAATGGGTCCCGGGATCCGCGCGGTCAACTTTCCACCGAAAGAGCCGGGAAGCTACCGGCGTCGTTTGACCTCGTCCAGGCGGGCCGTTTCGCCGTCCGTCCAGCGGCCCGACATTTCGGAGGCATAAGCCACGAAGCGTTCCTGGCGAATGGCCTCGCGAATACCGGACATCAATTCCTGGTAGAAATGGAGGTTGTGAATGGTCGCCAACGTGCTGGCGAGGATCTCCCGGGCCTGGAAAAGATGCCGGATGTAGGCCCGGCTGTGCCGCGCACAGACCGGGCAACCGCACTCATCGTCTATGGGTCGGCTGTCTTCGGCGAATTCATGGTTCTTGATGACCAGGCGGCCGTCTCTGGTCAGAACGGTCCCGGTGCGGGCCATCCGGGTGGGCAGCACGCAATCGAACATGTCGACACCCGCGGTGACGCTGGCCAGGATGTCGTCTGGGAAACCCACTCCCATCAGGTACCGGGGCCGTTCCACGGGCAGCAACCCCGCCGCGAGTTCCGTCATCTCGCGCATGGCGACGGTCGGTTCACCGACCGACAAGCCACCGATGGCGTAACCCGGAAGGTCGGATTCGAGGATCTCGGCGGCAGAACGGCGGCGCAGGGTTTCGTCCACCCCTCCCTGCATGATGCCGAACAGGACCCTCTCCCAGCCGCCCCGGAAGTCACGTCCGCCGAAAACCCCACGGCACCGTTTCAGCCAACGGGTGGTGCGGTCCACCGCGGCGGCCACTTCTTTCGGGTCGGCGCCGTAGGCAGCGCACTGGTCGAAGGCCATGACGATGTCCGCACCGAGAGCCAGCTGCACTTCCATGCTGAGTTCCGGGCTGAAAAAATGTCTGCTGCCATCCAGGTGTGAACGGAATTCGACACCGTCCTCGGTGATCCGGTTGAGCTCGTTGAGCGAAAAGACCTGGAAACCCGCACTGTCGGTCAGCAGGGCCCCGTCCCAGCCCTGGAACCTGTGCAGGCCCCCTTGGCGGCCGATCAGCTCGTGGCCCGGACGCAGATACAGATGATATGTGTTGCCCAGGATGAGCCGCGCGCCGGTGGCCCAGACCTGTTCGAAGGTGACGGCCTTGACCGACCCGACAGTTCCCACCGGCATGAAGACCGGAGTTTCGATGGTGCCATGACCGGTGGTCAACAATCCCGTGCGGGCCTCGCTGAACGGATCGACCTTCTCCAGGGTGAAATCGAAGGGGGTGGCCAGGGAATGATTCTGCCTGGGGTCGGTCACGTTTCAGGATCCTTTCATCCGGAACAGGTCGGACACTCCGGGCAGGATGAGCATGCAGTCTCCGTAACTGTAGAACCGCATCCGCTCGGCAACCGCGTGAGCATAGACCAACGGCCAGGTTTTTTCACCTGCCAGGGCAGCCACGAGCATCAGCAGGGACGATCCCGGCAGATGGAAATTCGTCAGCAGGCCATCCACGGCGGAGACCTTGTCCGGTGGGCGCAGAAAAAGGCGGGTCTGACCCACCACATCCCAGTGGCCCTCCCGACGCACGGCCTCGCCCTCGAACTCGCGCAAACCTTCATCGGCCCCGGACCCGAAGGTCAGGTGGTCAGGGCCGTGGTCGGGCAGACCCAGTCGGGACACCGTTTCGAGGACCCGCAGGGAAGTCGTGCCCACCGCGATGACCCGCCCCCCGCTGCGGCGTGTTTCGGCGATGCGCAAGGCGGTTTCCGGTGGCAGATGGAAATACTCCCTGTGCAATCGGCGCGCGGTGATTTGCTCGGTGGTGGGTTCGCGAAAAGTGCCCGGGCCCACATGCAGGGAAACCCGGGCCGTCTTCACTCCGGCGGTGGCGAGGGCATCCAGAATGGCCTCTGAAAAATGAAGACCCGCCGTCGGTGCCGCCACCGAACCCGCACCTGTATCGTCCGGAACCGCGAACACGGTCTGATAACGTTCCCGGTCCCTTGTGCCCCGTGCGGAAACCAGATCCTCATGATCCCGCTTGATGTAGGGAGGCAGGGGCATCACTCCCCACTGTTCGGCCAAAAGACCCGGATCCTGCTCAGCGGTGAGGATGACCTGGCCCTGGTCCAGGCGTTCGGTAATCTCCAGCACTGGTGCATCGGAATCGCCGCTTGCCCCCCTCACCACCAACCGGGTGCCCGTCTTGAGACGTCGCCCCGGGCGAGCCAGGGCCAGCCACCTGTTGTCGGCCCCCACGGGCCGGACCAGCAGGACTTCCACCTGGCCGCCGGTGTCCTGGCGCGTCGTCAACAGGCGTGCCGGCAGGACCCGGCTTTCATTGAGCACAAGAAGGTCCCCGGCCCGCAGTATTTCCGGAATCTGCCGGAACACCCTCTCACCCGCTACCTGGCAGCCGGGTTCCACCAGCAGGATGCGAGAATCTCCCCGCCGGGCGGGCGGGTCCTGGGCGATCAGGTCCGTCGGGAGATCGAAATCATAGGGTCCGACTGTTGATGAAGCTGACATGTCCGCGCGCCGGATTAAAGGAGTTCACCCTGTCCGGGCGTGGCGCCGGACACAGGGATGGAATTGCCGTCGGAAGGTAGTTCAAGACCCAGATGGGTCCAGGCATGGACTGTGACCTCACGCCCGCGGGGCGTCCGTTTCAACAGGCCCGACTGGATCAGGAACGGCTCCACCACATCCTCGAGAGTGTCGGCCTCTTCGCCCAGGCTGACGGACATGTTCTGGATACCCACGGGGCCGCCGCCAAAATGGGTGATGATCAACTGGAGATACCGCCGGTCCAGGGGTTCGAGACCCAGGACATCTACCCCCAGGCGGGTCAGACCCGCATTGGCATTGGCTTGATCGATGAGATCATGGCCATCGACCTGGGCGTAATCACGCACCCGGCGCAGCAGGCGGTTGGCCGCGCGGGGCGTGCCCCGGCTGCGGCGGGCGATTTCCAGGGCGCCGCCTTCGGTGATACCTATGCCCAGGATGCCCGCACTTCTGGTCACGATGATCGCCAGTTCCTCGGGTGGATAGAAATCGAGATGGGCCACGATGCCGAAACGGCTCCGCAGGGCCGGAGTGATCAACCCGGCGCGCGTGGTGGCCCCGATCAGCGTAAAAGGTTCCAGCTGAAGGTTGAAGTGGCGTGCGTTGGGACCCTTGTCGATGATCAGTTCGACACGCCAGTCCTCCATGGCCGGGTAGAGGTGTTCCTCGATGACGCGGCCCAGGCGGTGGATCTCGTCGATGAAGATGGCCCGACGGTCGGTCTGTTCGCTCAGCAGGGCGATCAATTCGGCGCTGTTGGTGAAGGCCGGTCCGCTGGTCAGCCGGATTTCAAGACCCATTTCGACGGCGAGGATCTGGGCCAGGGTGGTCTTACCCAGACCGGGAGGGCCGTGAAGCAGGACATGATCCAGCACTTCACCCCTTTGCCGGGCGGCCTGGATGAAAACCCGCAGGTTGTCCTTGATCTTCTCCTGTCCGACAAAATCCGCCAGGTTCCGGGGCCTCAGGCTGAGATCCAGGTCCCCATCGCTTTTCTGTTCGTCGGGATCTGTCCACCGCTGTTCGTTCACGCCATGCCTTTCAGCAGTCTGCTAGAGATTCTGCAAAGCAGCCTTGACCCATCTTTCGAGATCCTGGTCGATCTCGCCGTCGGTGTGCCTGGCCCGCAAGAGGGCTTGCTCGGCCTGCGTCGGCGCCAGGCCCATGGCCCCCAGAACCGCCAGGGCCTGGCCCATTCCGTCCGGAATCCCGCCATCGGCACCGCCCTCAAGGTCCGGGCTGCCGGCCTCGGGCACCCTTTGTCCCAACTCGACCACCAGACGGGCCGCGCTCTTCTTGCCGATTCCCGGCAATTTTATCAGGGCCTTTTCGTCACCGGTGCGAAGGTAGGAAGCGATCTGTCGGCCCGAGGCGCGGGAAAGCATCCCCATGGCCACCTTCGGCCCCACACCGGACACTGAAATCAGCAGGCGGAACATGGCCCGCTCCTCGGCCTCGACGAATCCGTAGAGGGACCAGTTGTCCTCGCGTACCGCCAGGTGCGTCCATAAATGCACGATTTGTCCCGGCGCAGGCAACCGCTCGGCCGACAGGGCGGACAGTTGCACGTCCAGGCCCACGCCACCGCCCACCGAAACAATCGCCTCGGTGCCTCCCGAAACCAGTGTGCCTTCCAGAAACGCGATCATCGTCAATATCTCCAGCCGAAGTAGGTCCATCAACCGCTCGGCCCATTATCCGTTACAAATCGGGATCAGGCCAGTCCGGAGAATTGTGACCGACCCGCGTGGGTCAGGGCCACCGCCAGGACATCGCTCATATCCAACGGGGGGGATTCCTTCAAGGCCAGCAACCGCATCACCATGAAGCGGACCTGTTCCTTGGTGGCGGCCCCGTTGCCCGTCAGGGCCTTTTTCACCTCGCGAGGTGCGTATTCGGCCACCGACAGGCCGGCAGAGGAGCCGGCCAAC
>DAOWLV010000159.1 GCA_030643455.1 Candidatus Krumholzibacteriia bacterium
GGAACGAACTCATCCTGGATCAGGCCTATTGGGCCTGGTCGGTTTCCCCGGAATCGAAACTCACCATCGGCAGGCACAACATCATCTGGGATCGGGGCTTTCTGATGCTGGAAGGCCACCCCCTGGACGGCAGCCGCAGCATCTATCAGAACGCGATTCGCCTGCAGACACGCATGGCCGGTGGTGATCTGGACCTGGCGGTGATCCACAATCCCAAGCGGGATCCCATCGTCCTGGCGGGGGACAGCGACCTTCCCCTGACCGATGCCGACGAAACCGCGGTGGCGATCCGGTTGACTCACGGTTCCGCGAAATGGTCCCTGATCTGGAAAAACGATGTGGATCCGGACCATGTTCTGCCTCATTTGCAGGTACTGACCCTCGGAGGCCGGACCGACCGCAAATTGGGCGAGGCAGGAGAACTGATGGGGGAACTGGCCATCCAGTACCAGAAGGAACTGTCCAGCTCGTCGGACCAACCGGAAGGTTTCGCCCTGGCCCTGCAGGCCCATTTCGCGGATGATCTGGGTGCGGCCTGGCGGGGCAAGGCCGGGTTCTTCTACTATTCCGGCACCGATGGTGATCTGCGCGCCTTCCGCACGCCCTGGGGCCGTTGGCCCAAGTGGAGCGAGTTGTACATATACACCCTGATCGGCGAGAGTACCCCCGGGCGGATCCACGTGGCGGCCTGGGAAAATATCGCCGCGCCCCATGCGACGGTGACCCGTCCCCTTGGTGATCTGTTCAAGGTGCGGTTCAGCGCCTATTACCTGCTCGCTCCCCAGACGGATTGGGCAGCCCGGGGTACCATGACCCAGACCGAGTTGAAATTCGACATCCTGCCCGGCCTGGACGGTCACCTCTTGTGGGAGATGCTTGTGCCCGGCAGTTTCCACGACGGCCGTGGGGGCCTCGAACCCATGACCTCGACCGTCCATTTCCTGCGTTGGCAGCTGGCCTACGCGCTTCCGTGAGGTAAAAATGGCTCCGTTTCATCTACCCTGGCAAACCTTCGGCGCCTTCCTGGTTCTCGGTGGCACCATTATCCTGGCCCTGGTCTGGGCCCTGGTCGACCGGATGCGGGACAGGGACCGGGAGAGTGGGTCATGATCGTCTACATCATCGTTCTGGTGTTTTACCTGGGGCTTCTGGCGGCCATCGGCGTGGTCATGAGCGGGCGCAGCCGCAGCGTGGGAGATTTCGCCATCGGCGGACGGTCGGTGGGTCCCTGGGTGACCGCCCTCTCGTTCGTGGCGGCCTACTATTCGAGCGTGGTGATCATCGGCGGCGGGGCCTTCGGCTGGAAATTCGGCCTGGCCACCTTGTGGGTCGGGGCGGGCAACGTGCTGATCGGAACGACCCTGGCCTGGATCGTCCTGGGCCGCCGGATCCGCCGCTTCACCGAAAACCTCGACGCCATGACCCTGCCGGGATTCTTTTTCGGCAGGTACGGCTCGGCCGAAGCGCGTATCTTCAGCGCGGCGGCGACGGGGTTGTTCCTGATCATCTACAACGTCAGTGTTCTCAAAGGGATGGCCAACACTTTCGAGGTGCTGATGGAGCTTCCCTACTGGAGCGGGGTCGTCATATCCGGCGTGGTGATCCTCTTCTACACAGCCGTCGGGGGATACCTGGCGGTTGTCTACACGAGTTTCGTGCAGGCCCTGGTGATGATCGCGGCGCTGGTCCTGCTGACGTTCATGTCATTGCAGAAAGTGGGCGGGATGACCGCCCTGGTGGACCGGCTGAATTCCATTGATCCGGGCCTGGTCAACACGCCCGGGGTGTGGGGTTGGGCGGGACTGATCAGTTTCACGCTCATCGTCAGCCTGGGAACCTGGGGAATGCCCCAACTGCTGGTGCGTTTCTATTCCATCAGAAGCGACAAGATGCTTCGCCTGGGAACGGTGATCGTCACCATAGGCGCTTCGGTCGCGCTTCTGCCCTACCTGACCGGAGCGGTGGCGCGGGTGCTGGTGCCGGAACTGTCCAGCGCCGACCAGGCGATCCCTGCTCTGACCAAGCTGGTGCTTAACGACTGGGGGGGAGCGCTGTTCCTGGCCGGAGTGGTGGCCGCGGGCATGAGCACTTTCGCCGGCGTGTTGATCATCATCTCCAGTTCGATGGTCAACGACGTTTGGATCCACGGTCTGGGCCGCACAATGTCTCCGGCGGCGGAGCTCAAGGCCACTCGCCTGATGAGTCTGGCCGTGGGTGTGATCAGCCTTCTGATCGCGCTCAAGCCTCCGGCGCTCGTTCTTGTGCTTACGGCATTTTCCTGGGCCGTCATCGCCTCGACCAACCTGTGGCCCCTGCTGTTCGGCCTGTACTGGAAACGGACCAGCCCGAAAGCGGCCTTGTGGAGCATGATCGCGGGCGTATCGGTCGCCCTTCTGTGGCAGGCCTGGCCACGCATCGGGTGGCTGCCGGAATTGCCGGGGGCTTTGGCCGGGATTCACAGTTTCCTGGTGGGAACGGCGGTGGGACTGGTCGTGATCCTCATCGGGACCTTCGCCGGCAGAGCTGCGCCCCGGGATAACGTGGACCGGGCCTGGGGTTCGCGGTAGACTGTGCCGACGGTTGTCACGCGAATTTTTTGTCGGGGATCAGCATGGTTTCTATCCAGGACATCAGACAGGCCGCGACCCGGATCGCAGGAAGGGTGCACCGCACGCCGGTGCTGACCTGTGCCGCGATCGATGGTCTGGCCGGAGCTTCCCTTTTCTTCAAGTGTGAAAACTTCCAGAAGGTGGGCGCCTTCAAGATGCGAGGCGCCACGAACGCCGTGCTGTCCCTGGACGATGACGACGCGGCTCGGGGCGTGGCCACCCACTCATCGGGCAACCACGCCCAGGCCCTGGCTCTGGCTGCCAGGCTGCGCGGCATTCCTGCCTTCATCGTGATGCCTTCGAATGCCCCGGCTGTAAAACGGGTGGCAGTGGAGGGTTACGGGGCGGAAATCATCACCTGTGAGCCAACCCTGCAGGCCCGTGAGGAAACCCTGAACGCGGTGGTGGAGCGGACCGGAGCGGTTTTTGTTCATCCCTACGACAACGAAGCCATCATCGCCGGGCAGGGGACCGCGGCGTTGGAACTGCTGGAAGAAGTCCCTGATCTGGACGTGGTCATGGCCCCGGTGGGAGGTGGCGGCCTGCTGTCCGGCACGGCCCTGGCCGTGAAAGCCCTGGCCCCCGAAGCCCGCGTCATCGCCGCCGAACCGACTGGCGCCGACGATGCCGCCCGCTCCCTGACCGCCGGTCACATCATTCCCTCGGTAGATCCCGACACGGTGGCCGACGGGCTGTTGACCAGCCTGGGTGAGCGGAATTTCCCCATCATCAAGGAAAATGTATCGGCGATCTGGACCGTCGGTGATCCGGAAATCATCACGGCCATGAGATTGATCTGGGAGCGGATGAAAATCGTCATCGAACCCTCCGCAGCCGTCTGTCTGGCCGCCATCCTGGCCCGGCCCGGCGAAGTGGCGGGTCTGCGCATCGGGATCATCCTGTCAGGCGGCAACGTTGACCTGGACCGATTGCCCTGGCTTGATCCGAAACCCACCCGATCCGGGAGTAAACAATGAAACGAATTATCTTGGCCTTTGTCTGTTCCGCGTTCCTGCTGAGTGTCACCGAAGCGGCCGAAAAGGCCTCGTCGCCCTGTGACCAGCCGGAGGTGACCCAGTTCGATTTCTGGGTGGGGGAATGGTACGTCTTTTCCAATGACAAGCTGGTGGGTCGCAACGAAATACAACGGATCCAGGGGGGTTGCACCCTGATCGAGAAATACACTGCCGCAGGAGGCAAGTTCACGGGACGGAGTTTCAGTTACTTCGAACCGGAGGACGGCCGGTGGCATCAGGTCTGGGTGGACGACTCGGGCACGCGGATGCACCTGACCGGGGGTTACGCGGACGGCAGGATGGAGATGTCCGGCGACCGGCTGAAAAAGGGCGAGACCGTCACTGACCGCATCTCGTGGACCGACAACCCCGACGGCACCGTGCGGCAACTGTGGGAACTCTCCGAAGACGGCGGGGACACCTGGCAGGTGCTGTTTGACGGCCAGTACCGGCCCGTCCATTCGGAAGCCTCCGGAGGGGGAAGATGATCCATATCAAAACCATCAAGGTCCGGGGTTACCACTGCGATTTCTACGGCCACGTGAACAACGCCCGCTTTCTGGAGTTGCTGGAGGAAGCCCGCTGGTCCTATCTCGAGGACAGTCTGGACCTGGCCAGATGGAATGAACTGAACCTCGGCATCGTGGTGGCATCCCTGACCATCAACTACCGGCGACCCGCCCCGGTGGACATCGTCCTGGAGATCCGTTCGACGGTGGGTGAAATGGGTGCCAAGACCGGGGTCATTCATCAGGAGGTCTTCAACCAGGGAACAGGCAAGCTGGTGGCCGACGCCGATATCACTTTTGCCGTGGTCGATACCAAGACCGGCAGGGCCGTACCCATGACAGGAGAGGTGCGGGCGGTGTTCGAAGCGCCACCACCAGGGGACCGGAGCGCCGGACTTTGAATTCGGCGGGGTGGCGTCATAGGCTCCGCGCCGTCGGGCCGGGCATTCTCTTCGCCGGGGCGGCCATTGGCGTGTCCCATCTCGTCCAGTCCACCCGCGCCGGAGCGGGTTACGGCTTCGATCTGCTGTGGGCGGTCATCCTGGTCCTGATCTTCAAGTACCCCTTCTTCCAGTACTCCCACCGCTACACCGTGGCCACCGGGGAAAGCCTGCTCCAGGGTTACCGGCGCCTTGGCGTCTGGGCACTGGCCCTGTTCATGGGTGTGGTCGTGGTCAGTTCCTTCATCACGATGGCCGCGGTCACCGTGGTCACGGCGGGCTTGGCCGGAGTGCTGCTGGGTGTGGACATGTCCCTGACGGTCCTGAGCCTGATCCTGCTGATGGTGATCATGGCCATGCTCGTGGTCGGACATTACCGGCTGCTGGACGGCGTCATGAAGATCATGGTGCTGGTGCTGGGCGTTCTGACCTTGACCGCCGTCGGCATCGCGGTGGCCCATGGTCCGGCGGGGGATCCGGACTTCGCCCATCCGGCCGTGTGGTCCGTCGGGGGCCTGACCTTCCTGCTGGCCCTGATGGGCTGGATGCCCGCCCCGCTCGACATCGGAGCCTGGTCTTCTTTGTGGATCCTGGAAAAACACAAGGACGACCCGACACCACCCACCATGGCCCAGGCTCTGCTGGACTTCAATCTGGGGTATGCGGCCACCGTGGTGCTGGCCTTCGCCTTCATCAGTTTCGGCGCCCTGGTCATGTTCGGCACCGGTGTGGAATTTTCCTCGTCCGGCATCGCCTTTTCCGGCCAGCTGGTGGACATGTACACGAGCACCCTGGGAAGCTGGAGCCGGTGGATGATCGCCCTGGTGGCCTTCATCACGATGTTCTCCACCACGATCACGGTGCTGGACGGTTACTCCCGTACCCTGGCCGCGGGAACCGGTCTGCTGTTCCGTTCATCCGGAAACCCGGATCGCCGGACGACATATTTTTTCATGGCCCTGCTGGTGGTCCTGGCGGTGGCGATCATCGGATTTTTCATGGGCGGCATGCGCACCCTGGTCGATGTGGCGACGGTGCTGGCCTTCTTGACCGCGCCCCTGGTGGCGGTGCTGAATTTCCGTGTCGTGCGGGCAGACAACATTCCTGCGGCCCATCGTCCGGGCAGGTTCCTGTCCCTGTTGAGCTGGGCCGGAATCGTTTTCCTGGCGGGTTTCGGTGTGGTCTGGATCTGGGTCAGATGGTTGTCCCATTAACCCCTGTCAATCACCCTTGCCCATGGGCCAACTGGTCGAAGGCCTCGCGCATACCCGCCTGCAGGGCCGCGACATCCTCGGCCGACCACTTGTCCTGGTCTTCCCGGATGAAGGACGTCTTGTCCACCCGGTTGTCGAACCGGCCCAGGGGCAGCAAATACGACTTGCCGTCCTTGTCCACCTGGACGGTGTCGGATTTGCCGGACTCCTCGAGCAGATACTCCATGTCGTCGCAACCGTAATCCCCGTACATGACCGCCAGCGGCACGCCGTGGTGCAGGATGCTGCCCGGATCGTCCGGGTCAGTGCGCGCGGCGTTTTTGCGCCGTGATTCCTCGGGTGTGACCCAGATGTAGAGGATGCTCGATTTCTCCAGGATGACGGGGCTCAACTGGCCCAGGCTGCCGGCGTAACCGTAGGGGTGGGGGATGGGCATGGTCTGTCCGTCGGCGCAGCCCCGGGCGAATTCGATCACCACGGTCTTGCCCTCCATGCTGTCGGGAACCTCGGCGATCTTGTCGTCCAGGAGCTTTCGTGCCTCGTCTTCTATGGGCACCGCGATTTCACGTCTCAGATCTTCCGGCAAGATGTTGATGACAGCCTCGCCGCCGGCTCGAATTCTGGCCGCGTCGATACGGTCGAACAACCACCGGGAAGCCGATTCGGGTGCGGGCCGATTGCGCGAGACAAGGTCTTCGTAATCCTCGTTGATCAATTCGATCAGCGTCAGCCAGTCGACGGGATTGCGGAAGGGAATTGCGGACGAAAGGAAAAAGGCCCCTGGGTGTCCGCGTGAAGCCAGTTCATCGCTGACCCGACGCATGATGTGCACGTAGGGGAAATCATCGAGCTGCACCGTATGTCCGATACCGAACTGCTCGTGGCATTGCTCCGGGCTGAGGCTGGCCAGGTAACGGCGGGCCTCGGATTTGCCGCTGGCCGGCAGGGCGAGCAACAGCAGGACATCGATATGCTTGGACATGGGTCCATCCTTTCGGAGTTCAGGCGCATTGGGGAAACCTTTAAACGTGGGGTGATTATTCGCCTTCGCACGGTCCGCGTCAAGGGTGTGGGGTCGGCAGACCAGGAAAATGGAGTCCGGGCCCCACATTTTTTTTGAAACCTTTGGGGTATTGACCACGTACGGTGTTTTACGTAGAGTTACTAAAGATATAGTAGGTGTCCAAACCAGGCAGGAGAACCCATGTCCGGAAAAACAAAATTGACGCCCGCCGAATGGGAGATCATGCAGGCCGTCTGGACCCTCGGTGGGGCTGTCACCGTGCGGGATGTGCTGGAGCATCTCTATCCCGGAGGTGAAAAAGCCTACACCACGGTGCAGAC
>DAOWLV010000072.1 GCA_030643455.1 Candidatus Krumholzibacteriia bacterium
AATTCCCGAAGGTGGGGTCCTCCGCAATCACACCGCGCCCGGCCAGGACAAAATGCACGTCCGGCCGCCGCCGATGGACCGCCTCGGCCGTCCGCAGGAAGTCGTCATGGCCCTTCAATGGGTGGCGGCGTCCCACAACTCCCACCAGGGGGATACCGGGGTCCAGACCGAGTTCCAATCGCAACGAGAGGCGGGCCTCCCGTGCAGGGTGAAAACGTTTCAGATCGAAGCCGTTGGGGACCATCTGGGCCCGTTCCCGGCGGAATCCGAGGCGGGCGTGCTGGTCGATGCTCACCGTGGAATTGAAGAGGATGCGCCGCGGCTTACCGGACCCGACCGCACCCAGGCGGATAACCAGGCGGGTCGTCCCCTTTTCGTGTTTCAGATCGTACAAGGAATGCCGGATGTTCCAGAAAAGACGTGGGTGTCCCGGCGCAAAAAACGACATGAGGGATGCTGCCAGGTTCCCGTGGTACATCCAGCCCTGGATCACGTCCGGTGCCAGTTCCCTCGCCAACCTGCGTAGCCGCATCATGGCGGCAGGAGAGATCATTCCCCGCTTCATCCCCAGAACATGCACGGGGGTACCGGCGTTCCGCATCTGGTCGAGGATTTCGCCCCCAGGCAGAAGGCTCACAACCACGGGATTGAACCGCTCACGATCCATGGTCTGCAATAGCTTGTGGAGCATCGTCTCGGCTCCGCCGACGTGAAGTCCGGTGATGACGTGCACGATCTTCATCGGCCTTCATCCCCCACCCCTGTGCCCTGGTTGGCCAACCAGGCCTGGAACATCAGGACGATCCACAGTTGGGACTGCCACCGCCGCGAACCGGACTGGAATTCCCGCCAGCTTTTTCGGATGGGCTCAGGATTCAAGAAGCCTTCCCGGACAAGACGGTCCCGGTTCAGGAGTTCCTCGGCCCAGTCCCGGAGCGGACCCTTGAGCCAGGATTCCAGTGGCACACCGAAACCACGCTTGGGACGATCGATGAGACGGGCCGGAACATGACGGTCCAGGACCTGCCGCAGGACCCATTTGGCACTTCCGTCGCGCAGTTTGTAATCCAGGGGCAGCCGCCAGGCCAGTTCCACGACACGGTGGTCCAGCAAGGGAACACGGGCCTCGAGACTGACGGCCATGCTCGCCCTGTCCACCTTGGTCAGGATATCACCGGGCAAATAGGTCCGCAGATCCCAGTACATCATCTGTTCCAGGATCTCGTCACTCGGGGCCGCGGTATCGAGCCCGGACAGCAGGGTCGGCGGCTCATGGCCCCTGATCACCATTGCCGCCGGGTCCTTCCAGGCAGAAACCAGGGCCCGGTACATGTCAGGAAAATCACGCCGGACCACCACGTCGGCCAGCTTGTGCATCCGGTCCCCGGTCACATCGAAAGCGCGTCCCCCCGATTTGAAGGGCACGGCCAATTTCAGCAACCTGTCCCAGGCGCCCGGTGGAATCGAATTGATCGCCGCACCTGTCAGTGCGCGAAGCGGAGCGGGAATGCGCGAGGACCTGCGCCACAGGGCTTGCCCCATCGCGTAGTTGTGATACCCCGCGAACAGCTCGTCCCCCCCATCCCCCGAGAGGGAAACCGTCACTTGCGCGCGGGCAAGTTTCGAAACGAGATAGGTCGGGATCTGGGATGAATCGGCGAACGGCTCGCTGAACATGCCCGGCAGCATGGGGACCACATCCCGGCACTGTTGCGGCGTGACGTACAACTCGGTGTGTTCGGTTCCCAGGTGGCGCGCCACTTCAGCCGCGTAATTGGCCTCGTTGAATTCCTCATCCTCGAAGCCGATGCTGAAGGTGCGCACCGGCCTGTCGCTGACCTCCTGCATGAGGGCAACCACGGTCGATGAATCCACTCCCCCGGAAAGAAAGGCCCCCAACGGCACGTCCGACACCATGCGGCATTTCACGGCATCCCGCAGGAGCGTTTCCAGTTCAGTTACGGCTTCCGCCGGCGATCCCGAAAACCGTTCCGCACGACCCGACGTCACGGCATCCCTGGCCGACCAGTAGGGATGGGCTTCGGGTAAACTTCCCGGACCGGTGATGCTCAACACGTGACCCGGCAGGAGCTTCCGGATACCTGTGAATATGCTGTGCGGCGCGGGAATGTAGCCGTGCCTGAGCAGCAGGCACAGGGCACCACGGTCGATTTCCCCGGAAAGGCCCGGCACCGGCCTGAAAGCGGCGGGATCCGAGGCAAACACCAGGGCCTCTCCGGCAAATCCGTAGTAGAGAGGCTTGATGCCGATCCGATCTCGAACCAGATGGAGGGTCCGATCCCTCCGATCCCAGAGCGCAAAGGCGAACATCCCGTTGAAACGCGAGAGTGCGGCGATCAGGCCCCAACGCTCGATCGCCGCCAGAATCACTTCGGTGTCCGAGTGGCCGCGAAAAAGGTCACCTTGGCTCTCCAGCTCCCGGCGCAAATCCAGGAAGTTGTAGACCTCGCCGTTGTAGGCCAGGACAAAGCGGCGCGAGGCTGACTCCATCGGTTGGCTGCCGTCCCGTGAAAGATCGATGATCGAGAGTCGGCGGTGGCCCAGACCCAGACCCATGTCTGCATCGAAGAAGACACCCTGGTCGTCGGGGCCCCGATGAGTGATCATCCCGGCCATGTCGTCCAGGCACCGCTCCGGACGATCCATCCTTCTTTCGAAGTCCCAGAAACCTGCCAACCCACACACGTTAGCGCTCCGAATCGGGCGACCCGGAGTCGCCGGTTTGGTGTCTGACCAGGATCCCCCGCCGCAGGATCACAAACCCCACCAGATAGACATACAGGAGGAGGAAATAGACATTGAAGTTATAGATGAAGGAAAAAAACGAGATGAAGAGCCCGTGGACCGCCACCGCGTAGACCATGACATGACCCCAGTGGTTGCTGTTCCAGATCCTCAGATACAAGCGGGTGGTGATCCAGCCCAGCATCAATGCAACGACAAGGACACCTGGCCATTTCAGATCCCAGTACACTTCACCAACCAGGGAAAAGACATTGAAGGTGAACTTTCCGATGCTGACGAATGGTTGTGACAGGGGGGCATATTCAATCACACCGGCAGCACCGAGAAGCTTCCACACCGGTTGCAGCACGAAAGTGCCCAGGCGCGGGAGATCGCCAACCGTGCCGTCGACGATGAAATCCAGAGCGGGCCAACTGCCGACAAAATAAAGGTAGGGCATGTGCAGGGCGGGCAGATGTTTCATCAGCCCGGTCCCGACGTAATAATCCGTGGAAAAAATATCGACCTTGGCAAGGTAGACGATGAAAAACCCGAGAATGGCGGCCACACCGCCGACCAGATGGACCGGGCGGAATTTGTCCGGACGGACTACGCTCCAGACGTAGATCCCGCCGAATATGGAGTAGATCATGTAACCCTTGATGCCCGCCAACAGGAGCCCGAACAGCGATGCAAGGACCAACAGGTAATCCAGCTTTTTCACGGGCCCAACCGCAATCCTCAGCACAAAAAGCGGAAACACCAGGATGCCGATCAGGTTCAGATATCCCACGAACTGGACCTGGAACTCGGACTGCAATACCCAGATATTCCGCAGCAGGCTCCCCAGGCCTATCCTCATGACCAGCATGGCCCCCTGGGCCACCCAACCGATCGTGGCAAGCACCACGGTAGTGTAGAAAAAGCCGGCCAGGCCTGTGATATCCAGGGATGGCCTGGTGGACAGCTGGAGACCTTCGGATCTCCTTCCAACAGCGAGGAACACGCCGAGGCTGAACATGGCAAAGGCCGAAAGCAACATGGCGTGCACCGTAAAAGAGACGTCCGGCATTTCCAGAAGCCGCAGGTGGTAACCTGATAATGAGAGGCTGTTGATCCCAACGAATATGCTCAACGGCGTGAACCAGTGACCGAATACCCGCCGGGAAATCCCGACGGACAGGAAAATCAACGACACGAACAACAGAAGCCACAGAAAGTCACCCGCGTTCATTCCGCTTCACCATCCATGAGTTGAGCCGCATCGGACGGACGTGCAGCCATCCTGTCGATCCCCCTTTTGACAAGGTACACGTAGGCCGAAGTCAACCAGACCGAACAGCCCAACATGACCACGGCCGCACCCATCATGCCGTGGCGGGGAATGAGGTAGGAAGACATGCCCACCATGAGAATGACATTGATGAGGTAGACCCAGAGCTGCACCCGGAATTCGCGCATGGCACTGACCGGAGCTCCCAGCAGACTGGCCAGGTACAGCAGGGCTCCGCCGATCATGATCATGATGAACAGATCGGTGTGCTGGGCATATTCGGGTGAGTAGAGCAGTTCCAGCAGGAACCCGCCGGCCAGGACCGCCACCAGGACACCCAACAGCCCGATCAACATTCCCAGACCGAGAATTTTCAGGATCGTGCCCTTGAACAGCTCCCGTTGGCCATCGGCGTAATACCGAGAAAGACGAGCGATGCTTGCCTGCGAGAGTGCCAGAATCACGGTGGAACCGGCAATCACCAGGTAGGACAGGGCCGAAAAGATCCCCAACTGGTCTTCTCCGAAAGAAGACTCCAGGAATGTACGGGGAATGGTATTGCGCAGGTTGATCAGCAGCATCACCAGACCCAGTGGCCAGGCCAACCACACGATACTCCGGACGATGTCCCGCTTAAAACGGGGCCGGAGGGACGGTTCGCCCGACTGACGGATCAGCAGCCGGAGCCGGGGATAGTCGAAAAAAAGGACGGTGAGCAGCCACCCGCCGGCCAGGGCCCCCAGGCTGATCGCCAGATCCCCGGTCAGCCAAAACGCGCCGCCGAAAAAGGCCAGGGCCGACAGTCCCCGGATCCAGAGAGAGCGTGCGACGAGATCCATACGCTCATGTTTCTGGGCGAAGCCGTAAAAAATGTCGCTGAGCGATTCCACACAGCGGACCAGGCCGAACACCCCGATGACCAGCGCCTGCTCCCGGCTGTAACCGAGAAAGGCGATGGCCACCACCACCAGCAGGGCAACCGGCAGCAGGAGCAGACGAACGCCGAGATAGTCCCGGAACTCCCAGGCCTGGGTTGCGTCGGTGGCCAGGACCACTCGGAGCTGGAGATTGGCGAACATGACCGCCGGGGTGGCGATGGCTGACCCAAGTGCGAAACGGCCGACGACATCCGGGGAGCCGAGTTTGGTCAAAACGACCAGGATCCCCCACAGACAGGCGGCGAACACCGCGTTTCCGAGGAAGGTCCACGAGAAGTTCCGGCGCAGCGAGGGTTGGCCGTCGGTCATGACTCACCGGATCCGGCGGCCCGGGGAAGTTCCGGCGGTTGTTCCGCATCGGGTCCGGTCTGGCCCTGGAAATCGGGAACGAGGGCCAACAACTCGTTCCACAGGGCTTCGCGGTCTCCACTGGACGCGGCCACCACCAGGCGACCCACCCCTGCCTCGACGGCCTCGGGATCGATGGCCTGCCGCCTGGCCACCAGTATATCGGGGCTGTCGGTCGGTCCGGGTTTCTCACCTTCGGCCCACAATTCCTCGCAGAGCTTCTCTCCGGGACGCAGCCCGATGTACTTGATCTGGACATCGACGTCCGGAGTCAGACCGGACAGGCGGATCATCTGCCGTGCTAGTTCATCGATCTTCACCTGATCTCCCATGTCCAGGATGAAGACTTCGCCCCCGCTGCCCAGGGCCGCGGCGAACAGGACCAGTTGCACGGCCTCGGCGATGGTCATGAAAAAGCGTTTCATTTCAGGATGGGTGACGGTCACCGGTCCACCACTGGCAATCTGCTTGTGGAACATCTCCACCACGCTGCCCGCGCTGCCAAGAACGTTGCCGAACCGGATGATCGAGAACTGCGGCCCCTCGTGTCCGTTGATGCTCTCGGCGAGCACGACCTTCTCGGCGACCTGTTTCGAGGCGCCCATGACATTGGTCGGATTGACCGCCTTGTCGGTGCTGATCATGACAAAGCGTTCCACCTGGTGCCGCACGGCCATGCCGACCAGCTGGCGCGTGCCGAACACGTTGTTGCCGACCGCTTCCTCGGGATGGAACTGAAGAATGGGAACATGCTTGTAGGCCGCGGCGTGGAATACGATTTCCGGCCTTGCCTGCTCGAAGAAGGTTTCGAGTCGGGTCTTGTTCTTGATATCCCCCAACAGGAAATCGAACCGGGTGCCTTGATGGTGATCCCGCAACTCGCGTTCAAGCCGGAACAGGCCGTTTTCATCCTTGTCCAGGCAAGCCAGATACGACGCGCCGGCCTCGGTGATCTGCCTGCACAGCTCGGAACCGATGCTGCCTGCAGCCCCGGTGACCAGCACCCTTTTGCCGGCCAGCAAATCCTGCAGGACCGCAAGATCACCGGCTACCGGACGGCGGTGCAGCAGACTGTCGGTGCTGAAGTCCTCGACGCGCCGGATGCGGGGCTTGTCGCTCTCCATGATCTCCCAGAAACTGGGCACCGACTTGAGAGGCAGGCCAGACTCCTGGCAGCGATTGACGATACGGTACAGTTGCGCCGTCGAGGCCGATGGGATGGCCAGCACCACGACATCGGCCTCCTTGCGCCGGGCCACCTCCGCGATGTCGTCGATATTGCCCATGACCACCACACCCCGGATCCGCATGCCCTTGACCTGGGGATTGTCATCGACGATGGCCACCGGTTTGAACCCCCCCAGACGAGGGGATTGCATGGCCTCGATGGCCAGGTTGCCGGCGTTGCCGGCGCCCACGATGATCGCCCTCCGTCGCGGGGCCCGGTTGCCAAGATGGTCCACCGGCCCGCCGACCAGCCGGTACGCAAACCGGCCCAGGGTCACCAGGACCAGACAGAGCACCATGTCGATGGCCAGGGTGGACAGGGGGAAACCGCCGGGGCTGGTCCAGAAGGTCCAGAGTGCGATGATGATCAGGGCGGAGCTGGAAAGAACGCTCAGCACCAGGGGCGGCAGATCCTCCACCGAAGCGAACCGCCACGACTGCCGGTGCAGGCCGATGGCCCAGAAAAAGACCAGTCGCACGGGCACCGTCACCGCGAGCATGGCCAGCCACCACATGTGCCAGTTGTGCATTGAAGTACCGAGCACGTTTTCCAGGACCACGAACCGCAGCAGGAAAGAGATGGTCACCGAGACCGCGGACAAGAATCCGAAGAACAAAAGAGTGAACAGGAAACGGTGGCTGCGGACGAGCCGGGTCAGCCTGCCGTCTTCGCGCAGGACCTTCGTTCCCATCTTCCTCAGGCGGTCTCGCGTGGTAGGTGTTTCTGTGGGCTCACTTTGGCTCATCAGACGGCATTTCCCGGTAACGAGTTGATGGTCATGGTACGACGATGGTGCAAGTCTATCCTCTGCGTCGGGTTTGATCAATGTCCGTTCGGCTGCACACCCAGGACTTCGAGATAACGGGCCACGACCCTGTCCAGGGAATATTCGGCCGCGCGGGATTTCAGGACATCGGCCGGGACAGGGTCCCGCATGGCCTTTTCGATCCCGGTGGCCAGGGCCCCGGGATCATCAACCTGTGCCAGGGGACCGAACTTTCCCTGCTCCAGGATGTCCGAAGGGCCTCCCGGGCAGTCGGTGGCCACGCAGGGAACTCCCCCGGCCATGGCTTCGACCAGGGCGTTGCCGAAGCCCTCGATACGGGATGGCATTGCCACGACCGCAGCCTGACTGATATAGGAAGGGACGCCGTCCACGAAACCTGGAAGATCCACCTTGTTTTCCAGCCCGAGCTCCGTCACCAGGGCTTCCAGTTCGGGGCGGTCTTCGCCCTCGCCCACGATCAGCAACCGGGCGTCGGTGGTTTCCAGCAATAGTCCGAAGGCCCGGATCAGCACGTCGAACCCCTTTTCATGGGACAACCTGCCAATGCCCAGAATCACCGGAGGCGAGTCTTCATCGAAAAAACGGTGTTCCGCCCGTCCAGCCAGTTCTTCCATCAGCTCAGGCGTTACCACCGGATTGGGGATGACGGTGATCAGCTCTTCACGCAGCCCGGAGGCTTCCCTGAGGTCGCGGCCGACATCCCCGGAAACCGCGACGACGGCATCGGCGCGAGGATAGAACCAGCGGCTGAGCACCGGCACGGTCTTGGACAGTGGGGTGCTGGCGAATTTTGCAACGACCGAAGGCAGGGTGTGTTCGCTGACCACCAACCGGCAGTCACCACCGGCCAGACCGTGAGCGATGACGGCGATGATGTTGGCGTGGCCCATCCCGCTCAACAGGGCTGCGGGTCGGGCATCCTTCAGGTAACGAATGAGTTTTGGCAGGGCGGAAACAACCCGCGAGGATTTCAGGTCGACCACCCGCACCCTCTCGTCGACCATCTTCAAGAAGGGTCCTTCGGCGCTGACCAGGACCAGATCCACCGCATGGCCCGCATCTGCCATGCCCCGGGTGAGGTTCAACATGTTGCGTTCCACGCCTCCGCCGCGCAGGGATGGAATGAAAACGGCAATGGTTGGCCTGGAAACGGATCCCCGCGGGGATTTTGTGGGTGGGGCCGGATTCATCGCGTGGCTGCCGTCAATACCTTCCTGACAGCTTCGATCGTCTGGGCCATCTCCTGGCGGCCGAGAGTCGGATGCACCAGGAACATGATGCTCGTTTCCCCGAGTTCCCGAGCCACCGGAAGTTGAATCGAAGGAACCATGTCGGTGTCGGCGAAGGCCTTTTCCCTGTAGATCTCGGGACAGGAACCCGAGTAGCAGGGAATACCTTCGGCGCTGATGGTTTCCTTGACCCGGTAGCGGTCCCAGCCCGGTTTGAGGGCCTCGGGCACCATGAAAGCGTAGAATTTGTACCAGCCGGGCTCCACCTCGTCGGGCACTTCCGGGACCCGCATCGCCGGCAACCCCCGCAGCCCTTCCAGCAACGCGCGGGCGTTCTGGGTACGCCGGCGGTGCCACTCGGGCAACTTCACAAGCTGGCGCCGGCCGAGGACAGCCTGCATCTCGGTCAACCGCCAGTTGCTGCCGAAAGATTCGTGCAGGTAAACGAAACCGGGTTTGTGATCCTTCCGGTAGACCGTCTGATAGCTCTTGCCATGGTCCTTGTAGGCCCAGGCGCGCTGCCAGACCGAGTCGTCGTCGGTGACGAACATGCCGCCCTCGCCCCCGGTGGTCATGATCTTGTCCTGGCAGAAAGAGAAGGCCGCCGCATGGCCGAGGCTGCCGACCGGCCGGCCCTTGTACACGGCGCCGTGGGCCTGGGCGCAGTCCTCGATCACGTACAGGCCGTGGGCGCCGGCCAGTTCCATGATGGGATCCATATCGCAGGGCATACCGGCCAGGTGGACACAGAGGATGGCCTTGGTCCGAGGCGTGATCAACGGAGCGATGGTAGCGGCGGTGATGTTCTGGGAATGGCGATCCACGTCCGCGAACACGGCCCGGGCCCCACGCAGCACGATGGCGCCGGCCGAAGCGACGAAGGAACGCGGGGTGACGATCACTTCGTCGCCATCCCCGACGCCCAACGTTTCCAGGGCCAGTTCGATGGCCACGGTGCCGTTGGCCAGGGCCACCGCATGGCGAGTGCCGCAAAGCCCGGCGAATTCAGCCTCGAACTGGCGGCACTCGTCACCGGTCCAGTAGTTGACCTTGCCCGAACGCAGAACCCCGGACACGGCTTCGATATCGCCGGCATCGAAATGGGGCCACCGGGGCAGAGGCTCACTCCGTACGGGCACACCACCATCGACTGCCAATCTATCGGGATGCAAGGCCTTCACTTCCATCACACACTGGTTCCTCGTTTATTTGGTGACTATCAACAGGCTAAAAGAATACTGCCTGGCTGCGGGAATGTCTCCCCCAAAGGGCTTTCAACGACCGGAGCCGCGGAATCGTTCCATCGTGGCCTGACCGTCCTGACTGATGCCATCCCGACGGATCACCTTGCCGACGGTCATCACCAGGATACGCAGATCCAGCCACAGTGAGTGGTTGTCGACATACCACACATCCATGGCCAGACGCTCGTCCCAATCCACGGCGTTGCGGCCGTTGATCTGGCTCCAGCCCGTGATGCCGGGTCGAACCTCGTGCCGTCGAGCCTGCTCCTGACTGTACAGGGGCAAGTATTCCACCAACAAGGGCCTGGGCCCGACCAGGCTCATGTC
>DAOWLV010000340.1 GCA_030643455.1 Candidatus Krumholzibacteriia bacterium
CTTCAAACTGGAATTGTTGGAACAAACAATAGTGAACTGGCTTCTATTTTCAGGATCAATCTTGATGCTGATGGATTTTTTGCTGAATCCCCGAAAAAATTACGACCGGTTGATTCCAGCAGCAATGGCATCTATCTGGCAGGGCTTGCGCTTTACCCCAAAGATATGGGAGAGAGTATCGCCCAGGCCAAGGCCGCCTCTGCCGTCGTGTCTATCGACCGGTCTGGAGGCCTCTCATGTCCGCATTCGGAGTTCGCCCTCATCGTCCGACTGTTCCTGGGTTCAATCTTGTTTCCCTGGTTTTTGTTCTGGTCATTCTCGTTTCCGGATCTCTGGTCCTGTACCCCGTGGATGCGGTTGCTTCCGGTGGCCAGGTGATCCATGAAGGTGGGTTTCACCCCGGTGACCTGAGATGGGAAGCCGATCCGCAGGGGGCGACCTATCCTGTCCTCGACGGAACCCGGCCTTTGGCCGAACCCGGACTGCCCACACTTCCGGTCCGTGAACTGGTTCTTTTGGTTCCCCTGTCGGTTCAGGTGGAAAACCTGAGGGTCGAGCCGCTGGAAACTCACCGGGAGACATCCTCAATTCCCCTGGCACTGGCCGGCCCTCATGTGACCGATAGCGGAGATATGATGACGATCACCCGGATGAACCGGGAAGGCGGGGAATTTCCCGCCGTCTGGGGCGAGTTCACCGGGAGTCATGTCTGGCGCGGTTACCGTCTGGCCACCGTCAGTGTCTACCCTGTTCGTGAAATCCAGACCGACCAGGGTGTGGAACTGGAATTCCTGGACAGGTTCGCCATCCGGATCGAATCCGGTAGTGCGGCCGACCCCTCCGACATCGCAGTCAGGCAGCGTCTGATTCCGGGCGAAGCCGCAGAGAATGCCGGGATCCTGGCCGATCTGGTGGCAAACCCCGAAGTCATTTCCGGTTACCTGCGTGATCATGGACAGGTGGTCCAGGACAAGTCTGCCGCCTTCCAGCCGGCCCAGGATCCAAGCCTGCAGGGCAGCGGCGTGACCTACCTGATCATCACCAATGAAGCCATGAAGTCCGAGTTCCAGGTTCTGGCCGACTTCAAGACGTCCCAGGGCCTTACCAGCGTCGTGACCACACGGGAATTCATTGCGGCCAATTCCCGCAACGGGGCCGACATCCAGGAAACCATTCGGATGTATATCCGGGACGCCTATGAGAAATGGGGGGTGGAATACGTACTGTTGGCCGGTGATTCGGACATCCTGCCTCCGCGCTACATCGACAACACCTTCTACCCGACCAACGGCTACACATCCATTCCGTGTGATCTCTATTTCGCCTGCCTGGATGGGAACTGGAACGCGGACGGGGACGCCAATTTCGGACAACCTGCGGTTCATCCCGATCCGGGCGACCTGGTGGATTTTGCCGAAGAGGTTTACATCGGTCGGGCTGCCGTCAGCAGCCCTGAGGCCGCGGTGGTGTTCGTGGACAAGGTCATCACCTACGAATCGACTGGAGCCGGCGCCGGCTGGACCAACCGGGTCCTGTTCGCAGCTGAAGTTCTTTTCCCTTCCAACTATCCCGAGGGCGACTACATCATCCTGGACGGCGCCCAGTATGCGCATCAGCAGGTCACCGAACACATCGATCCCTGTACCGACATGGAATACACGAGGATGTATCAGACCGACACCCTCTTTCCCCGGGACGCCCCGCTTTCCCGGGCCGCCCTGATCGACACCCTCAACAACGGTCGTTACGGCATCCTGAACCAGATCGGACACGGATACTATTTCAACATGTCCGTCGGGGACGCGAACTTCATGACCACCGACGCGGACAATCTCACCAACGGCGACCATCTTTTCATGATCTACGCCCTGAACTGCGCCTCCGGTGCTTTCGACAATTCATGTCTTCTGGAAAGGTTCGTACAGAATCCCAATGGCGGATCCATCTGTTCGGTCGGTTCGGCCCGAGCCGCCTTCCCCAACAATTCCAACAACTACCAGCAGGAATTCTTCCGCCTGCTCTACTGCACCGGGGAAAGGCGGGTCGGCAAGCTGGTGGCCCTGAGTCGGCTGCCCTTCATCGGCCTGACCGACGCCAACTACGTGGACCGTTGGACATTCGAGAACTACACCCTCCTTGGTGATCCCACCCTGCCCTTGTGGACTGGTAGTCCGGCTGTGGCCGGGGTGTCTGGCCCTTCCGGCATGGGCCTTGGACCCCAGACCCTCACCTATACCGTGACCAGGGGCGGCAACCCGGTGGACAATGCTCTGGTCTGCCTCGCGAAAGACGGCGAGAGCCATGTCTACGGCCTGACCGATCCGTCCGGAGAGGTGCAACTCGAATTCCTGCCCACCAGTACGGGCAGCGCAATCCTGACGGTCACGGGCAAAAACCTGGCCATGCAGATCAACCAGCTGACAGTCACCGCCGGAGCATCCTATGTGGCGCTCTCTTCAATGCCTGTGGTGGATGACGGCTCAGGCAGCAGTTTGGGCAACGGCAACGAGACCGTTGAAGCAGGCGAGGTTATCGCCTTGGCTCCCATATTGCAGGAAACCGGAGGGTCGGGAACGTCCGGCCTGACCGGCGTCCTGAGCAGCTCCGATACCAACGTGACCATCCTGAATGACACGGCCACATTCCCGGCTGTGCCGGCCGGAGGCTTTACCAGCGCCCAGAATCCTTTCCTGGTCTATTTCCACCCCGATATCAGCGACGCAGCCCTGGTCACTTTCAAGCTCGATGTCACCGACGGGGTGAACAACTTCGTTTCCCAGTGGTCGGTGGTCGTGGAGGCTCCCAAGCTGGAAGTGGTTTCCATGGATTGGGAAGACGAGACCTACGGTAACGGAAACGGAATCATCAATAATGGTGAAAGGATCCGAATCACCGCCCGGTTGAAGAATTATGGAGCCGGTATGGCCGATAACGTCACCGGCTACCTGCGAACCGACGAGCCCAACGTGGTTCTTTACGACTCCGTGGCCACCTGGACGGACCTTGCGCACCTGGATGATGTTTCCGGCAGCGTGACCTATTCCCTCTCGGTGACCAACGCCGTGGGGTTTGCCGACTGCAACCTGGACATCGTGGACAACTACGGCCGGACTTTCCGCCACGCTTTCTCGCCCTGGCGTCCGCTGGCGCCCGAGGGCATCATCACCGACACCTCGCTCGGCGCCGATGTCATCGCCTTGAGCTGGGATCCCTCCGGCAGCAGCGATTGGTACGGGTACAACGTCTACCGCAGCCTGGATCTTTCCGGTCCCTACCTGAGGGTCAACCAGGATGTCATTGCCGGGACCTCGTATTACAGGGATGAAAATCTCCAGCAGTTGACCCGGTATTACTACAAGGTCGCCACCGTCGACCTTTCCGGGGTGCCCAGTTCGCTGTCCGACATGGTGTCGCGGTCCACTGCTCCTGCTGAACGGGATGGATTCCCTGTTCCCTTCTCCAACGAGACCAGCAGCCATCTCGCGGTGGGCGATGTCGACGGCGACGGCGATAAAGAAATCGTCCTGGCAAGTTCACAGGTCTACGTCTTCCATCACAACGGTATGGAGCTTCTGGATGGGGACGGGGATTCGCAAACCCTGGGTGTCTTTTCCGATTTCCCGTCGGGCACCCTTTTGGGGCCAGCGGCAGTCACGTTGGCCAATCTGGACGGGGTTCCCGGTGACGAGATGATCATCTCCGAGAGGTCCCCGGGCAGATATATCCATGTCTTCACCAAGGATGGGTCGGAAATGGCGGGTTGGCCCCGGTCCCTGGCAAGTTCCGTCAACACCGCCTGGAACTGGGCCGCTCCCGCGGTGGGTGATATCGACGGCGACGGCGAAGAGGAAATCGTGGTCAATGCCCTGAACGGGGTGGTCTTCGCCTGGCACGCCGATGGTTCCGAGCTCAGGGACGGGGATTCCGATCCGGGCACCATCGGTCCATTTTATGTCCGGGCCGGAGCCCAATGGGAATGGTCGCGCAGTGGCCCGGCCCTTTACGACCTGGACGGTGACGGCGCCAAGGACATCATCTTCGGCACCAAGAGCGACAAC
>DAOWLV010000431.1 GCA_030643455.1 Candidatus Krumholzibacteriia bacterium
GCCTCTTTTTCGGATTGGCGTGCAGGGTGCCCACGATGGCGAGGTTGTCGCTCTCGGAACCCCCGCCGGTGAATACGATCTCGTTGGACTGCGCGGCACCCAGCAGGGCCTGGACCTTTTCCCTGGCCGCGGCCACTTCGTCGCCGGCCCTGGCCCCGAAGGAATGCATGCTCGAGGGATTGCCGAAATGGTCGGTCAGCAAAGGGATCATCTTCTCCAGGACTTCCGCCGCCACCGGGGTCGTGGCGTTATTGTCGAAATAGATGCCCTTCTCCGGAGGCTCGGGAAGCCCTTCCATCATGTTGAAGCTCTTGTTTCCGTTGACCGTCACTTGTCCACCTCGATCACTTCGAGATCCTCGCTGACGAATTCCCGCAACTGGGCCTCGACGTAACCCTTGATGGTCACGTCGGAAGCCTTGCAGGCCGCGCAGGCCCCGGTCAAGCGGACGAAGACCTTGCCCTGCCGGTAGCGCACGAATTCTATGTCGCCGCCGTCGTTGCGCAGGGCCACCGAGATGTCGTCGAGCAGCAGTTCCTGGATACTGGCCACGATGTCCTTGTCCACCGGATCGTGTTCGACTGACGGGGCGGCCGGCATGCCGTCGAGCTGGATCAGACCACCATCTTCCTTGGGGGCAGGTGCCTCGCCGCGTTCGATCTTGTCCCAGCATTCCCGCAACAGGTCGCCGATGTCGTGGTGGCAGTCACCGCAGCCGCCGCCTGCCTTGGTGAAGTTGGTGACGTCTTCGACATCTTCGAGGCGGTGGTTGTAGATGGCCTCCCGGACCGTGTCCTTCGTCACCTGGAAACAGTGGCACAAAAGGCTGGCCTGGTGAATCAGATGGCAGGGCACGCCGCGGCCCAGGCGTTTGTAGTGATCGATCATGGCCGCCTCCAGGGCTTCGCGTCCCATGACCGAGCAATGCATCTTCTCCCGGGGCAGGCCGTCCAGTTCCTCGGCGATGTCCTCGTTCGTGATCTTCGCTGCATTCTCGAGGGTCTTGCCCTTGATCATCTCGGTCAGGACACTGCTGGAGGCGATGGCGCTGCCGCAGCCGAAGGTCTGAAATTTGGCGTCGGCGATCCGGCCTTCGTCATCGAGCTTGAACGACAGCCGCAGGGCGTCGCCGCAGGCCATGGATCCGACCTCACCAACCCCGTCGGGATCCTCGACTTCACCCACGTTGCGTGGGTTCATGAAATGGTCGAAGACTTTTTCCGAGTAATTCCACATGGGAGCAAGCTCCTTGTTCACACCCCGCCGGACAAGGGGGCGGAAATCAAGCCGGGCCGCAAAAATCGCGGACCTCTTTGGTCATATATCCCCACTCCAAGGAAACGAAACGCCAAGGAATTTGCAAGCTCTCATGATTGGAAGATTTTGACCGGGCGACAATTACGGATTACCGGGGCCGGGACTACGCGACAGCCGGGTCCCTCTTCCCACCCAGACCTCGACCAGAAGCAACAGCAGGGCCAGCCCCAGCAACCAGGGGGCGGCGTCCCGTCCACCGAGTGAGGCCATGAAATCGGCGGGGGCCTCATCGGTCAGGTCGCCGACCACATCCAGATCCAATTCATGCATCAATTCCCGCCATTTGTGGACCTCTCGCAGTTGCAGCGTCGATTCGGACGCCGGGACACCCGCGGCCACCACGCCCAGCGTATCGTCTCCGGCCACAAAGGTGACAAACCCCGCCCGGACGATCGTGCCCCCCCTCAACAGGGGCACCCCATGTTGCCAGGCCAGCGTCGCGGCGCCCGTCCCGCGGCCTTCCGGATCGATCACCAGCAGATTTTCCGCTTTTTCGATGGAGGAACCGGATTCCGGTTGAAGAGGGCGCACCACCGCTTCGGTCCCTACTTCGGCGTTGACCGCGGCGGAAAGGCGGCCGGGTCCGGCCAACCAGGACGCCAGGCGCTGGAAGAACGGTAGCGCCATGGGGCTGGCGGCCAGGTCACTGCCGGAGGGCAGCAGGTCAAAGGGCAGCACCGCGAATTTTCCTTCGCCCAGTGTACCTTCGATCAACACCGGATCTTCCCCCGTCAATGTCAATAGGGCTGCACCCTCACCCTCATCGAGACGGAACCAGCGCCGCCAGGCGATTTCCTCGAACGTGGCGACCGCTTCGGCGTCCAGCCCGGCAAAGACCGGGTGGTTGGAATCGATCACCCTGACGTGCTGTCCCGGGCCCGGGTCGGACTGGAATTCCACGGTGACCGGCAGCCCCAGGCCGGGCAGGATAGTGCGTGAAAGATATCCCGAAAGGGTGGGATCCCCGATCAGGAAAAGGGCCGCTCCACCCTGGTCGAGCCACCCCAGGAGACTTTCCAGGGACCGGCGACCCAGAGGTTCGGGATTCACGAATACCACCAGGTCGCTGGCGGACATGGCGCCGGTGGTCAGATCAGCGGTCGGAATCGCCCTGACCCGGAAGGGCGACGGGCCATCTCCCGGGGCCAGGGCCTGGGACAGGTATCGCCAACCACCTCGGCCGGCCACGGTGTCGGCTGGGCGGTCCTGCCCGTGGACCAGCAGCACCGATACGGCAGCGGGAACCGCCAGGGCGAGTGGGCGCATGTCGTCGCCCGGAAAAGCGTCACTCTCCTTGCGGACCACGCCCCGATGAAGACCGACAGCAGGAACGGTCACCGGAAATTCGATTTCCACCGGACCGCCCCCGACTCCGGTGGTCACCGCTTCGGCCACCTGTTTGCCGTCCAGTTCGAGGGAAAAAACCTGTTCATCGTAGGCGGGAAGCACACGGGCCCGCAGCGTGATGTTTTCACCAGGTCGGACCGCCCTGGCCGGCAGGTCCATGGCCAGGATCCCTCCTCCGGGAACTTCGCTGCCGATCCGGCGCACAAGGAACCGGGTCGCCCCCGCTTCATTGAGTCTCGCGGCCGCAGGACCCAGGCGCATGTCCGGCCCGGTCACCTGGAGATCACTCAACAAAACGACCTCCACCGGCGTGCCGGGCGCTCGGGCCACCGC
>DAOWLV010000192.1 GCA_030643455.1 Candidatus Krumholzibacteriia bacterium
GGTGAGCGGATCCTATCCGCTTTTCTATCCGTCCTGAGCAGATGCCTCTTCGGAGGACCTTAATGCTGGAAGTAGTGGCCGGAAGCCACGAGGTAAAGCTGGGTGCTTATAGGATGGAAGGTATTGCGGAAAGAGGGAAGATACTCGTCAGGAACCGCCGTGGTACGTGAACCGTTTGCCCGGTGGTGTGGGAGGGTGAGGCCGCAAGGCCTCACCCTACCCGATGACACAACCAGAGAAACGAATCGCCTGGATCCCAGGATCCGCAATGAGGAGAACAAGTCATGGGAAACCCGCTGGAAAACAACAGCATCGACAACAACGAAAACCTGGTCAGCCAGCCCGATGAAAACGGTTTTTTCGGTCCCTATGGGGGCCGTTTCGTCCCGGAACCCCTTGTATCCCCCCTCGAGGAGTTGACGGAGGCCTTCCTGCGCCACCGGGACGATGAAATCTTCAGGGAGGAGTTGGCCCGGGAGTATCTGCACTACTCCGGTCGGCCGACTCCGCTTTATCACGCCGAGCGGCTGAGTGAATTCCTCGGCGCGACCGTGCTGCTCAAGCGTGAGGACCTGAACCATCTGGGGGCCCACAAGCTCAACAACTGCCTGGGTCAGGCATTGTTGGCCCGCCGCATGGGCAAGAAGAAGATCATCGCCGAAACCGGAGCCGGCCAGCACGGGGTGGCCACCGCCGCGGTGGCGGCACGTCTCGGCCTGGCGTGCGACATCTACATGGGCGAAGAGGACATGCGCCGGCAGCATCCCAACGTCACGCGCATCGAGTTGATGGGAGCCCGGGTCGTGCCGGCCACCAGCGGCGACAAGACCCTCACCGCGGCGGTGGACGAAGCCATCGGTGCATGGGTCGCGGAGGTGGACGAGGCCTACTATCTGCTGGGATCCGCGGTCGGACCTCATCCCTATCCGTTGATGGTCCGGCACTTCCAGTCGATCATAGGCACCGAAGCGCGCCGCCAGGTCCTGGAACAATATGGTCGCCTGCCTGACCTGCTGACCGCCTGCGCCGGAGGAGGCAGCAACGCCATCGGGTTGTTCCATCCCTTCCTGGCGGATGAGGAAGTGAAGATGGTGGGTGTGGAGGCGGCCGGCTCCGGAGTGACCACCGACCGTCACGCCGCCACGATGACCACCGGCAAACCCTCGGTTATTCACGGCATGAACACGTACTGCATCGAAGAGGGTGCCGTCACCGCCGAGGGTAACCACTGTATTGCTGCAGGATTGGATTATCCTGGGATCGGGCCGGAACACAGCTACCTCAAGGATTCCGGAAGGGTCCGGTACGAGGCGGCCGACGACCGGGAGGTGATTGTCGCTTTCGAGAACCTCTGCCGGCTCGAAGGAATCATCCCGGCGCTGGAGAGCTCCCACGCCCTGGCCTATCTGGAACGGTTGAAAGGCGAATTCCCCGAGGACTACCTTGTCATCGTCAACCTGTCGGGACGGGGCGACAAGGACATGGATGAATTCGTCACGAAGCGGAATGAAATCGATCGACACGAAGCCAATGGCGGTGGGACCACCGAGGAGGGACCCAGGTCCGGTCTTTTCTGCTGATGGAAGGAAGGCGCAGGTCCACCGGGGCCTGCGCCGAATCAAGGGATCACTTCGGGACTATAAAAAGAGGCTCACCATCATTGATTCCCCCATTGATGATTCCATTCTTGACCGTGGCGCCGCTTGCCGCTTGCGTGCTCAAGGTCAAAGACCCGATTTTTCCTTCGAGGAATTTTTCGTCCCTGAAAAGGTAGGCAAATATTGCAGGGAAAATGTCCTGTAGAACAGTGATGTCATCATATTTTGAAAATTCCTCGTCCGGCCACCTGATGGCCAGGAAGGTCCCAAGCCTATCCTGTACATCTTGGCGGGATATTTCAGAAATATCATAGTGACCGCTCGTTTCGGAGCAATTTTTGGTCAGATACGGGCCATGGTCACCTGCCACGATAATTATCGCTTCAGGATCCTTTCGAGTCAGCAACTCGACATCCTGTTTCATCTCGATATTGGCCTGAACCAGCCGTTCCTCGAAGAGATTGGTTTCATCCGGCCTGCAAACGCCCGAGTTTTGACTATGTCCGGGGAGTTCGCCGTGCATGTAAATAAATCGGGGCTTGTTGGGGATTTTTTTCAATTTGCCTGATTTGTATTTCAAAAACTGCTCGTGCGGGGGATTGTCGAACTCGACATCAAACCTGAACTCACCCATGAGAATGGCCTTCGAGATCAATGCATAGGTTGCCTTGGGCAAGGGGTATGAGGAATCGTAGCTTGGTTCAATACCTTGAAAGAAATAATCGCTATAGAGAATACCGCAGGTCGTATAACCGAAGTTTTGCAGCAGGTTTTGCACTATTCCATCCCCCGAGACCGCCCTTCTAGCACTACCGAAATAGGATGTGGATGCATTCAGGGTTCGACTCATGGTGCTCACCGTGGCACCGGCAACCGAATAGGTATGTGGATAGAGTTCGAAACCCGCTGTTTCCAGGTATTGTTCCTGGGCACTGTTGTCGATGCCATACCCGAGCATGGTTTCGTTGCAAACGTATGCGTCATAGATCAGCAGATAAATATTCGGTGTTGATAGGGGTAATCTCGAATCAACAAGCTTCACGAGTTTGCTGTCGGCATCCGCACTGCTGAGTTCGGTTATTGTCTGGTCTTCAGATCCTAGCTGACCCGCGGTGTTGGCCACGAAAAAGACCACGACAACGAAGTACGTGAACTTCCTGCCGGCCAGATTGTAAAGAAGCGAACCTGCAAGGAATACCCCACTGAAAAGAGCTAACTGGATGACCAGGCTACCCTGCTCGAGCCAGTTGAATCGTGCGCTCAACGAAGCCATGTTGGTGATGGTGAACGTGAAGGCCAAACCCAGGAACATCAATGTCCTTGATGAGGCGACCAGGCCGAGCAAGGCGGGGGCCACGATGATGAAAAACAATGAGAACGCGGCAAAAACACCCAGAACATACAGGGAACCCAAGGGAGACAGGATGTCCTGATTGTTGATGATGTATTGAACGACGGGTGTCAGAGGAAGCAGGATCAGAACCACGTCGCCGATAGAGGGTTTGGGGGTCGTATGGGCGACCGTCAGCTCGTTCCCTTTTGCCATCCTGAAGAGCGCCAAGAAAACCAGATACGATCCCGCCGCCAGCAATAAAACATACTTCCAGGCCCGGGTGACGAAATAGGCATTTACGTTGTACCTGTACTCGGGTAACAGCCAGGAAAGGAAATAGGAAAACGAAACCAGATACAGGGTCAAGATGACCAGAGGGACAAGAACCTGCATCCATTTCGCATCCAGGACATACGCTTTGATGGCAGACCAGATCCTGGTCATGGCACGACCTCGAAGGTTGTAGGGCGGAAACTTCTATTTTCTCCGCATCAAGAACAGGGTCCGTTCGCTGCCTTCGATTCCCGTCTGCTCCAGGATCTCGAAAAAACCGGAAAAAGCCTGTTCGAATCCGGCCAGATCGTAGGTGGGAAAGACATCTTCACGGGTGGTCAGCAGGCGCTGGACCTGGGAATCGGACTTCGGCACGAACTCGATGATGAGATGCCGGCCGGCCCGCGCAAAAAATTCCGCCAGCCGGTCCAGGGGCACGTTGTTGCTGATGGCCAGATGGTGGATCAAGGCCAGGGCGATCACCGTGTCGGCGGGGCCGCGGTCCAGGAAGGAGTCCCTTTCCCGGTGGCCCCAGCCGAGGGCGGGACTGGGATTGGTCAGATCCATCACCAGGGGCAGCATGTCGGGCCGGGCGCCCTTGCGGCAGGTCCGCCAGTTCTGTTCCACCGCGGTCGGGTCGATGTCCGCGGCCAGGGTGAACAATCCCCGATCGCTGGCCACCTGACTGAAATAACCGTTGTTGGCCCCGACATCCCAGACGGTCCGGCTGTCGGTCCGGTCCAGCATGGTTCCGACGAGGTCCTTCTTGGTCTGGAGAGAAGAATCCGAGTAGTTGGTATCGTCGTAGTACTCGCCCCACTCGGTGCCGCCCGGACGCCAGTTCAACCTGGAGACGGCGCCTTTCAGGCTGTCGAGAATCCCCAGGAGGGCATTTCTTGTGACCTGGGTTGTCTTGCCGGCTGACCGGCTGGACTCGTGTTTTTTCTGGCTGCGGGCGTGGGCGTGGATATGCATCAACAGGCCGGGCGAAAGGCGGCTGCGCCAGGGCAACAGGCCGGCGGCAAGGTCCAGGGGAATCCCGTCTATATTGGATCGCAACAAGGAAGCCAACCTGATGTCCCGCGACGCCATGATCGCCAACGGAGCCAGGAAGTGCTGGCAGAACTGGCGGTAGGCGACCCAGGGCGAGCCTTCCTGGTAGGCCGTGAACGACAGCGTGTCGATGAGCACGGGCCGGCCCCCCGTGAACTGGATGTTGTAGGCGCTGGCATCCTTCAACGACATGCCCTTTTTCAGGGCCAGGCGCTGGATGCGAAGGGTGGCCAGGGCGGCATCTTTCAGCTGGGAAAAACACCACTCGTAGGGATAGCTGATGAAGGGCACGAGTTCGGGTTCGAGGATCCGGACAGCATCGGCGCTTCGAGCCAGGTCGAGGGACACCTCGCGATGGGGAATGAGCAGGCCCTTTTCGGTCAGGAGGTCATACAGCCCCGAATCCCGCAGCAGATCGTAGTCCGCCTGGTAGGATTTGTTCACCTGGCGATAAAGCGTTCCCTGGTGCTGGAAGAGGAAACCGCTGGGGTCACGGAAAGAGGCGGCGAGAGGCCCATCATTCATCGGGGTCGTCGTCTTCGGTGGGGGATTTGCCGGTGATCTTTGCCTTGATGCGGCCCCAGAACATCTTCACGGCGAAGCCGCCGCCCACGATCGCGGCGATGATGCCCTGGATCACGAAGCTGCCTGTCCCCGGGTCGAGGTAGGCCATGGCGGGCGCGGGCATCAGGACCAGGGCCACGATCACGGCCAGCGCCAGCGGGGCGAGGGTGGTCCGGGGGGAACTTTTCCGGCTGGGTTCGATTAGCATGATTCTCCGGTCCCGTTGACAATTCTGTTCATGGTTCCTTCAGCCGGGCAACAATATGACCTTCAGTGTCGTTTTGTAAAGGTCCGACCAGCGAAGGCGCATCCAGCAGGCTGTTCTTGCCATTTGCCGAGGATCCTGATATTTCTGCAAGGAATCTGCCGGGATTCCCAGGGGTCCCGAACCTTTCCAGGAACGAAGGAAGATGAAGATGGAGCTGTCCAGAAAAATCCTCCCCGCCGGAGGTGTCCTGTTATTCTTGACGGTGGCCCTTGCCGCCCTGCTACCCAGCAGTGTCCTGGCCGTCGAGGGGGAATCCACCTCTCCTGCCACTCTCAGTGGAGATTTCAAGTCGGCCATCGTCATCGACGCCGAAACCGGCCTGGTCCTGGTGGCCGCCAACGAGAACAAGCGCCGCCAACCGGCGTCCATGTTGAAGATGATGACGGAATTGATCGTCCTGGAGCACCTGGCGGAAGACGATCTCAAACTGGATGAACCGATCAAGGTATCGGCCAAGGCCAGCAAGATGGGTGGATCCCAGGTATATCTGAAGCATGGGGAAGTCTTCAGCGTGGAAGAAATGCTTCACGCCCTGGCCATCCACTCCGCCAATGACGCCGCCGTATCCCTGGCCGAACACGTGGCCGGTTCGACGGACGCCTTCATCGACCTGATGAACATGAGAGCCAGGGAACTCGGCCTGGCGGATACCGAATTCCACACTGTTCATGGGCTGCCACCTGGCTGGAAGCAGAAACCGGATGTGACCACCGCTCGCGACCTTTCCATCCTGGGCCGCGAACTGGTCAAGTATCCCCAGGCGCTGGAATGGGCCTCGACCAAAAATGCCCCCTTCCGGGACGGGAAATTCATCCTCACCAATCCCAACAAGCTGGTCGGCACCTACAGGGGGCTGGACGGGCTCAAGACCGGTTACACCGGTCCCGCGGGTTTCTGCGTCACGGCAACCGCCATCCAGAAGGGCAAACGGTTGATCTCCGTGGTGATGGGGTGTTCCACCGACAAGGCGCGCGCCACCGAGACCACCCGCCTTCTCACCTACGGTTTCAACATGTACAAGCAGGTTCCGGTGATCGCCGCGGCGGGCGAGGTGCTCGACGAACCGGTGGCGGTCAAGGGCGGCAAGAAGAAAAAAGTCACCGTGGCCTACGGTGAGTCGCTGACCGTCAGCGTGCCCAAGAACCGGGAAGGTGACCTGGTCATCCAGAATGAAATTCCCCAACCCGTCCAGGCGCCCCTGATTCTTGGTCACCAGGTGGGTCGGGCCGTGGTCCTGCTGGACGGGGTGGAACTCGGGAGTGTTCCCATCGTGACCATGGAGGAAATCGCCAAGGGGAACTGGCTGAACCGGTTGTTGAATTGACCCGGATTGGGGAATTGCTGGAGGAATCAGGCAGCAATTCCATGATTCGGATTTCAGGGATAATTATAAAAGATCAAAAAACACGAAAAATCGGGAACAAAACGGGCTGATAATTTTATGACAAGTTACTGACAGAAACGGTCCAGGGAACTAGAATACGAAACAGCCGATCAC
>DAOWLV010000219.1 GCA_030643455.1 Candidatus Krumholzibacteriia bacterium
ATCCACGACACATTTTTGTCACATGAATCCGGGAGCAAAACCAATCTTTCCGGCGCTGCCCACGGGCATCGACCGGTTTTTCAGGGAAATCTCCATGAGGATCTCCGATCTTACCGATGATGACCGGGTGTGGGTCAAGGAACGCACCGAACTGTTGTTCGGTGGCGAGTTCGTGTTGTCCCGCGACGAGGTGCATGACCCACATAAACTCCCGGGCTTCATTGCCACCGAAGGCAATGAACGGGTCGGGTTGATCACCTACCACGTCAACGGGGAAGACTGCGAACTGGTGAGCATCGACTCCCTTTGCCAGTTCATGGGTATCGGGTCCCTGCTGCTGGAAAAGCTGGAAGAAACCGCCCTGAAGGCCGGTTGCACGAAGATCTGGGCCATCACCACCAACGACAACCTGGATGCCCACCGGTTTTTCCAGAAACGCGGATTCACCATCACCCGCACCCGCCTGGGCGGCATGACAAAGATTCGCCTGCTGAAGCCCAACGTGCCGAAGATCGGTTATTACGGCATTCCCATCCGCGATGAGATCGAATTCGAGAAAACCCTGGATCTCAGCTACTGATCATCCCCCCGAGTCCGCTTTTTTTCGCTCCGGGAATATCCTCCCACAAGACGTGAAATCAGCACGGCCAGGAACAGTGTGCCCGTCACCGCTTCCAGGATCGCCAGGTTGCGTGCAAGGTTGGACACGGGGGATATGTCCCCATACCCCAGGGTGCAAAGGGTGACGTAGCTGAAATAGGTGAGGGTGTGGATGGGGTCGGGATCCTCGGCAATGGGGTGGGTGAAGGCCTCCGGGTTCAGGGCGAGGACAGGAGTGTAGAATAGGATCCAGACGGTTCCCAGCATGATGTAGGTGCACAGGGCCAGGCCAATGGTGTTAAGGGTGATGATCTTGGCATTGAAGATTTGTGTCAGCATCAGATAGATGATGAAAAGGTAGAGACAGAGGACATTGCCGTAGGTGATCCAATCCCGGATTTCGTTATCAAAATTTTGGTGGGTGGAAACCAGTATCAGGGCCGGAATGCCAAAGACCAAACCGATGATCAAATGTTTTTTCTGGTCGGCGGTCATGAAGATGGCGGCAAGAAGGACGACTCCCCTGAGAAGGATGGGGATAATCTGTCCATCGTGGAACATCCCGCTGAACAGGAGTTGGGCCAGCAGGGCGAACAGCAGGACAAAGGCCCTGCTGCGGGTGGCGAACCCGAACAGGGATAAACGGGGCCCCGAGTCGGGATGGATGTATTTTTCTTCCTGGGATTCGGACATGTCGTCTTTCCGCCTATTGGATCACGGGTCAAAAACAAGTACGCGACAACGGCCCGGATACTCTATATTGAACCGATGCTTCATACAATCGCAAAGGTGTAAGCCATGGCCAACGGAGGATGAAATGAACGCCCGTCAGAAAGTCGCCGCCCTGCGCAAGCTCATGAAAAAAAGCGGCATCGATGCCTATTACGTTCCCAGCGCCGATCCCCACCAGAGCGAATATCTTCCTGAAAACTACAAATTTCGCACCTGGCTGAGTGGTTTCACCGGCTCGATGGGCGAGCTGGTCGTCGGCGCGCGCAAGGCCGGCCTGTGGACCGATGGACGCTATTTTCTCCAGGCCTCGCAGGAGTTGCCAGGATCGGGCATCGACCTGATGAAGATGGGCGAACCGGGAACCCTGGGAATGCCGGACTGGGTGGCCAAGCAGTTGAAAAAGGGCCAGGCCCTGGGTCTGGATCCCAGTGTGGTTTCGGTATCCGCGGCCGGGAGTTTCGAAAGGGCGCTGGCGCCCCATGGCATCAAGGTGAAGTTCGTGACTCCCAATCTCGTGGGCAAGTTGTGGACCGACCGGCCAGAGTCCAGCTTGGCGCCCATGGTCAACCACCCGGCGAAGTACGCGGGGGAGACCGTGGCCAGCAAGCTGAAGAGGGTGCGCGCGGCCATGGTGGAAGTGGGGGCCAAGGCACATGTGATCGGCGCCCTGGACCAGGTGGCCTGGCTGCTGAATATGCGGTCGGCGGACATCGAGTTCACGCCCGTGGTGGTCAGCTACGCGGTGGTCACGCTGCGCGGCTGCACCCTTTACGTGGATGAACGCAAGGTGACCAAAGGGGCCGTGAGCGCCCTCAAGGGCAAGGCCCGGATCAAGGGATATGAAGATATCTGGGCCGACCTGGCCGATCTCGGCAAGAAAAAGCAGAAGGTATGGATCGATCCCGGCACGACCAACCGCCGGGTGTACGCCAAGCTCAAGGGTTCGGATTTCCATTACGCGGTTTCACCCATCATGGCCATGAAAGCGATCAAGAACGCCCGGCAGATGGAAGGCATCGCCGATGCCCACCGCCGTGACGGGGTGGCCATGGTCAAGTTCCTCAAGTGGCTTCCCGACGCCGTGCGAAAGGGTGGCGTGACCGAAATGTCGGCATCGGACCAGCTGACCACCTTCCGCGCCGAAGGCAAGGGCTTCAAGGACTGCAGTTTCGGCACGATCAGTGGTTACGCGGCGCACGGGGCGATCATCCACTACAGCGCCACCAAAAAGACCGATGCCAAACTGAAGCCCAAGGGGATCTACCTCATCGACAGCGGCGGCCAGTATCCCGACGGCACCACGGACATCACCCGGACGGTGACCCTGAGCAAACCGACTCCCAGGCAGATCGAATGTTTCACGCGGGTATTGATGGGCACCATCGATTGCACGATGACACCCTTCCCTGCGGGAACAACCGGGCAGCGGAACGAGATGTTCGCGCGGCGCGCACTGTGGATGATCGGTGAGGATTACGCCCACGGCACCGGCCACGGCGTGGGGCAGTACCTTGGCGTCCACGAGGGGCCGCACAGCCTGAAAAACCTGGTCAGCCCGCCCTTCGTGGAGGGCAACCTGATGTCCATCGAGCCGGGGCATTACGAAAACGGAAGTTTCGGCATCCGGGTGGAGAACCTGGCCTTTGTCCTGAAGAACGAAAAGCTGAGCAGGAAGGGGAAGACCTGGTACTCCTTCCATTCGGTGACGCTGTGTCCTATCGACCGCCGGCTGATCAACAAGAAGCTGATGACCCGGGACCAGATTGATTGGTTTAACGCCTACCACAAGCGGGTCTACCGGGAACTGGCCCGCAATCTGGACAAGGACCACAAACAGTGGCTGGCCAAGGTGACGCGGCCGATCTGACCTGGAATCGTCTAACAGTCAAGCCCGCCTGTCTATGCGCAGGCGGGCTTTTTCCTTGCAAAACCTGCGGATGGATGATAGATAGAGCCAAGCAAGTCCAAATGATTCCCATTTTCATTCCAAGGAGGAACATGATGAAAAGAATAATCCTGCTCACTTTTGTCCTTTGCCTGGTCGCTTCCGCGGCTTCCGCCGCCGGATTCGGTTTGCGAGGCGGTTATACCCTCGATCCGGACCAGTTCCATATTGGTGGCCACTATGACGTGGGTATTATCTTTGAACCCATGCGCCTGGTGCCCAACATCGAGGTCGGGTTTGATGACAATTTTACCTTATGGGCCCTCAATGCCGATTTGATCTGGGACATTCCCGAGTCGGCATTTTCCATCGGTGGGGAAATCGGCCTGAACATCAGTGATTATGATGGCGGATCGAATTCGGATATCGGTCTGAGCATCCTGGGCGACTACAGGTTCAATGAAAAGTTTTTCGGCGAGGTCAAGCTTGGTCTGGCCGACTCTCCCGACGTGAAGTTTACCGTGGGTTACAATTTCTAGGTTTTTTCCACGGAGCATGTTGCAAGGAATCAGAGCCCATCGGCCAGTGACCGGTGGGCTTTTTTTCTAGGTATCCAGGAGTGCAAGTTGCGCAAATTCCGGGGTGTTTTATTATTGAAGCGCGCATTATCCGCTAAATTGATCCGGTTCTCGAGGGGCCGGTGTTATTCCAAGTCAGGAGATCATCATGATTGTTGGCGTCGCCAGGGAGACCGTTCCGGGCGAGAGGCGCGTGGCGCTGGTGCCAGCCTCGGTGCAGCCGTTGATCAAGGTCGGGCTCGGGTTGATTGTGGAGGAGGGGGCCGGTGACGAAGCCGGTTTTCTCGACTCCGATTACACCGACAAGGGCGCTTTGACCGGAACCCGCGGCGAGGTGTTTGCCAAGGCGGACATCATCCTGCAGGTCATCGGGCCAGGCACCAACGCGGGTGCGGCCAACCTGGGCCATTTCCGCGAGGGCCAGATCCTGATCGGCATGCAGGATCCCCTGGGCAATCCCCACGGTACCGCGGCCATGGCGGCCCGGGGCGTGACCTCCTTTTCGCTCGAACTGGTGCCGCGCATCACGCGAGCCCAGAGCATGGACGTGCTGTCCTCCATGGCCACGGTGGCCGGCTACCAGGCGGTGCTCGAGGCCGCTTCCCATCTGCCCCGGCTGTTCCCGATGATGATGACTGCCGCGGGCACCCTGGCCCCGACCAAGGCCTTCATCGTCGGGGTGGGGGTGGCCGGACTGCAGGCCATCGCCACGGCCAAGCGGCTCGGAGCCGTGGTGGAAGCCTACGACGTGCGCCCCGCGGTCAAGGAGCAGGTGACCAGTGTCGGCGCCAAGTTCGTCGAATTCGACCTGGAGACCGAAGGCGCCGAGGACAAGGGTGGCTACGCCAAGGCCCAGAGCGAGGATTTCATCCGCCGCCAGCAGGAGCAGATGCTGGCCGTGGTGGCCCGCAACGACGTGGTGATCACCACGGCGGCGATTCCCGGCAAGAAATCACCGGTGCTGGTGACCGAACCCATGGTCGAGGCCATGGCGCCCGGCAGCGTGATCGTCGATCTGGCCGCCGAACGCGGGGGCAACTGCGAATTGACCCGCGCGAACGAGGTCGTCATCGCGCACGGGGTGACCATCCTGGGCCCGACGGACCTTGTCTCGCGCAAGCCCTACCACGCCAGCCAGATGTTCTCCAAGAACGTGGAGACCTTCCTCAAATCCATGCTGGTTGAGGGTAACCTCAATATCAATCTCGAAGACGAAGTCACCGCAGGCACCCTGCTGACCCGGGACGGCCAGGTGGTCCATGCGCGGGTCCGCGAACTGCTGGGCCTCGATAATTCAGCCGGTGACCCCGCCGGCACCGAAGGAGGCTAGACCATGGAAGCACTTGTTGCGGCCATCACCGTTTTTGTTCTCGCGATCTTCATCGGCTTCGAGATCATCACCAAGGTTCCGCCGACCCTGCACACTCCCTTGATGTCGGGGTCCAACGCCATCAGCGGCATTGCCCTGATCGGTGCGATCATCTCGACCAGGACCGACAATCCCAAACTTGCGACCATCCTCGCCGTCAGCGCCGTGGCCTTGGCCATGGTCAACGTCGTGGGCGGTTACATGGTCACCCACCGCATGCTCGCCATGTTCAGCAAGAAGAGGTGATGAAGTGAGCGGATTCCTGATCGATACCGGCTGGGTGAACCTGGCCTACGTCGTGGCCAGCATCATGTTCATCCGGGGGATCAAGGGTTTGACCCATCCCCGCACCGCAGTGAGGGGCAACCTGACCAGCGCCCTGGGCATGCTGCTGGCCGTGGTGGCCACACTGCTGGCCGACGGGCTCAATTACCAGTGGATCCTGCTGGGCGCGGTGATCGGTGGTCTGGTTGGCGGTATCATCGCCGTACGCGTGCAGATGACCAAGATCCCCGAGATGGTGGCGCTTTTTAACGGCTTCGGCGGCGGCGCCTCGGTGCTGGTGGCCGGCGCGGCTTTCATGATCACGGCCAATCCCGACGTCCAGACAACGGTTTCCACCGGTATTTCCGGGCTGATCGGCGCGGTGACCTTTTCCGGTTCACTGATCGCCTTCGGCAAGCTGGCGGAGATTCTTCCCGGCCGCCAGATCAGCTTCCCCGGCCTGAGGATTTTCAACGCCCTG
>DAOWLV010000035.1 GCA_030643455.1 Candidatus Krumholzibacteriia bacterium
CGTATCCTGGTGGTCACCAGCGGCAGTCTGGCCGACGCCACCCGGATGGAATTGCCCGAACTGCCTTCCGACCACATCATCACCGAACCCCAGGGCCGGAATACCGCTGCGTGCGCGGTGCTGGGCGTGGGCTTGGCCGGTCGCCTGGATCCTGCTGCGCCGGTCGCCCTGCTGCCGGCCGACCACTTCATTCCCGACGACGACGCTTTCCGGACCCAGCTATTCGATGCTTTTGCCCTGGCTGCGGTCACCGAAACGGTGGTCACCTTGGGTATTCCACCCACGCGCCCGGAAACGGGTTACGGATACCTGGAGACGGCGGGGTCGGAGGATTCCGGGGCGCCTTGCAAGGGCCTGGCCTTTCATGAAAAACCCGATCCGGTGACCGCCGAAGAATATGTTCGCAGCGGAAAACATTTCTGGAACAGCGGCATCTTCATCTGGAACCCCTCCCGGTTCACCGCTGCGGCCACCATGTACCTGCCTGACCTGGTCGATCTGATGACCTTTCCGGTGCAGACTTTTGGAACCGGGGCCTTTTTGCAGGCGTTGGAAGATGCCTACCGTGATTGCCCTGCAGATTCCATCGATTTCGCCATCATGGAAAAGCTCACGGATTTCCTGGTCCTGCCGGCGGCTTTTCGCTGGTCGGATCTGGGCAGCTGGGATGCATGGGGCGAATTGGCTCCGGTCCTGCCCGGAGACAACCGGGGGCGCGGCGATCTGCTGGCCATCGATAGCAGGGACAATATCCTGCTGGGGGCCGACCGTCTCGTGGCCCTGGTGGGAGTCCGGGACCTGATCGTGGTGGACACGCCCGATGCCCTGCTGGTCTGTAGCAAGGCCGAGGCCCAGAAAATCAAGGAGATCATCTCCCAACTCGAGGACCTGGGTCGCTCCGACCTGCTCTGAATCGAATATCCCGGCTCCCCCGTGAGCACCAACAAGGAGTAACGCCGATGTTTCCCGTTCGCCGCATGTTCATTTTTCTCATGATCGTTTCTTCGGTTGCCCTGCTGGCCGCCTGTCAGGATGGTTCCTCGTCGTCGGCAGGAAGCGGGTCCCGGACCTTCGCCAAGAATTTCCAGTGGCAGCCGTTGTTCGGCGACGGGACCAATGACGCGTCCGAAACCGTTGCCCGGGTGGGGAACATCGAGATCACGGCCAGGGATCTTGAAATGTATCTCGATGAATTGCCTTCCGGCCAGCAGAAACGCTATGAGGGCCCCGACGGAAAGCGTCTACTGCTGAAACGGATGATCGAGAAAGTTCTCATGGTCCAGGGTGCGGTGGGAAAGAAACTCTACAATGACCAGGATGTGGCCCGGACCATCATCACGCAGCGCCGCAACACCCTCGAATCAGCCATGATCAATTACGGTCTGCTCAGGGATCGGAAGCCCTCCAATGACGAGCTCAAGGCCTACTTCATCAACAACCGCAGCGACTATCGCCAGATGGGTGTTGTCCGCGCGCGGCATATCGAATGCAAGACCAGGGATGAGGCTGAAAAAGCCTACGAGCGGCTGGTCGAAGGCGGGAAGGGAAACGATTGGATGAACGTCATGGTGCAGATGTCCGTCAACAAGGAAACCCGGAAACTGGAAGGTGTCGTCGGTTGGTTCAACCAGGGCGGAATCATCCCCTTCATTCGAGACTCTGCAAAGTTCACCAATGAGGCCTATGGCCTGGAAATCGGTCTTCACCCTCCTTTCCTGATTTCCGACCGGTGGCACGTGGTGGAAATCCTCAAGCGCGAAAATGAACGCCCGATGACTTTTACCGAGGCCAGGGGCCAGGTTGAAATGGCCATGATGCCGGGCTGGCAGGATGCGATCGTGAAGGACTACCTGTTGTCCGCCCGGAAGGATCATCCGGTGGTGATGTACGGCGAGTTCGCTCCGGGCAAGGGCCTGAGTGCTGATGAGCTGTTCTCGCGGGCCATGGCGGTTGCCGACGGTGATCGCAAGATTGAACTCCTCAATTTGATCCATACCGACTATCCTGAAAGTGATCGGGCCGACGACGCCCTGTTCCTGGCCGCGACCTTTGCCCTGGATAACTGGGTGGATGTGAATGTCGCCGATCGGTATTTGCGGTTGTTGCTGGAGGAGTACCCGGACAGCGAACTGGCCGAGGATGCGAAATTCCTCCGGGACAACCTCAACAACCCAGAGGTTTTGAACCCCCAGAGCATGGAGGAGTTGCGCGAGAGGAATCGCCAGTAAGATCGCATGGGATTTCCCAGGTGAACCAACAGGGAGGCTGGATGATGGCTGAAACGTACTTGCAAAGGAAACAGCTGGTGTTGGCAGGTGTCCTGGTCCTGGCCGCGGCCGTTGCCGTCGCCGGATTGCTACCCGCTGCGGCCCAGGAGGAAGGTGCTCCGGCCGCCCAGGAGTCTCCGTCCGCTGAACCGGTTCAACGCGAGGGTATCTGGGTGGAAATCTTCCTGGGCACGGATATCGACAAGGAAAAACGATTGGTCATCGGCGAGGCTGCCACGTTCCCGTCCGACGGGGAACGGGTCTTCTGTCTGACCAGAGTGCACGGAATGAGTCCTCCGACCACCGTGACCCACGTTTGGTACTTCGAGGGCAAGACCATGGCTCGGGTGGACCTGTCGGTGGGTTCGCAAAACTGGCGGACCTGGTCCTCCAAGACATACAAGCCGGACTGGACGGGTTCCTGGGAAGTAAAAATCCTGGACGAGGACGGCATGGTTCTGGGTTCGGCCGGATTTGAAGTGAAGTAGGAGGCTTCCATGGTGTGGTTCCTGAGGGGAGGGCGGATCCCCGTCCTGCTGCTTTTGTTCTGTCTTGGCCTTTGCGGATCGTCCGGATTATCCGGATGCGGTACGGGGGGCAAGCCCGACAGCGGTACGGATCAGTTGACCGGTTCGGAACTGGAGGAGGCCGAGCGGTTGTTCTTCAGGCTCACCCGGGAGCACTCCCTCCAGCGCGACACCGAAGCTGTGGCCGTCGCCGACGTCATCCTGAAGCAATATCCCACCTTCGGCCGCAACGACGAGGTCCTGATCTTGGCCATCGATTCTGAGGTCAGGATTGGCCACCGGGAGCGTGCCCTCAACCTGACCGACCAGCTTCTCCAGCGGTATCCGGGCAGCCCCGAGGTGGACCCGGCCCTGGCCCGGGGAGCCGAACTGGCCGCCTCGGTGGGGGATTCGCTGCGTGGTGCGGGTTACCACGTTTCTCTTTACGACCGGGATCCTGCCGGGCAAACCGGACCCGACGGCCGGCCACTTGCCTCCCCCTTCTTGAGCAGGTTGGATCTGGACCAGCTGACCGAGCTTGCCGCCCAACGACCAGGCGGCGCCATGAGACCCTATCTGGGTTACCTGCAGGTGGAACGCATGTTGGCCGATGATCATGTGGCCGAAGCGGAAGAAGTGGTCATGGAGCTCGAAGACCGGGCACCGGAAAATGTCTGGACCCTGGCTTCCCGCGATATTCTGGGCGGCGGTTCCGGAATTGTCGGTGCGGGATTGGCAAGTGAGGTCCGGGCCGACCTGGTGGGCGTCATTTGTCCCTTGACCGGAAGGTACGCCGTCCTGGGCAACGCTTTCTTTGATGCGGCACTGCTGGCCCTCGAGGCGACCAATACCGAAATGGGCACTGCCTTCGAACTCAAGGTCGAGGACAGCGAGGGGAATCCGGTGGCCGGAGCCCTGGCCGCCCGGCGCTTGTGCAGGGAAGAAGGCAGCATTGCCCTTCTGGGCGCCCTGATGAGCAGTCCGACCGTGGCGACGGCCATCGTGGCGGATCACTGGCAGACGCCCCTGGTTTCTCCGACGGCGACAAACGATCGCATCTGGGAACTGGGGGAGGGAATCTTCCAGACCAATCTGACCGGGCTCTATGAAACACGAATGTTGGCGGCATTGGCCACCACGGTGATGTTGAAGAAGCGTTTCGGTCTCATGTATCCGGACACTCCCGAGGGCCTTCGCTACGCCGATGTGTTCCGGGCCGAAGTGGAGGCCTGGGGGGGCGAAATCGTGGTGGAGGTATCCTTTCCTTCCCGGGGCACGGATTTCAAGGACCCCATCATGACCCTGCGCAAGGCGCGTCCCGAGGTCCTTTTCGTGCCCGCGTCGGTTGATCAGATGGTCCTGCTGGGACCGCAACTGGATTTCTACCACGCCGGATCCCTGATTCTGGGTCTCAGCAACTGGAACAGCGAGAAGCTCCGGGAGAAATCGGCTACGGTATTGGATCGGGCGATATTTCCCAACGATCTGGCTCTGTTTCCCGCCAGGTGGACTTCCGAATTCCGGGATGGATGGAACGCCGAGAATTACCCCCGGGAAGCTTCGACCCTGGCCCTCAAATCCTATCAGGCAACCCGAATGCTACTGGATACCATCGGTCGCAGTGAGGTGACCAGTCGCGTCCAACTGTCCCACGCCCTGCGAAGCCGGCTGGCCAGCAGGGATTTCGAGGCGGAAGGTCCCGGATCCTTTGCCGGCACGGTGCGCATGTTCCGGTCTGCGGAAATCATTCCTTTTCCGGGTGGGCGTTTTACCGAGGCGTGGCAACTGACCGAGGGTGCGGCGGTCGATTCGCTGCAGGCCGAACTCCTTGAAGCTGCTGAAGCGGCCGCCGATACCAGCGGGAATTGATACGCTTTCGGGTCGGTCGGGCTTATCTTTTCGGCGTGAAATAGGGACTCTTGAACTGCCAGGGAATGACATACGACCGGCCGATTCCCGGGTTAATCCGCCAGCCGAACTTCCACTGTTTGGCGGCTTTTATGCCTTCCTCGACGAACAGGCGGCTGCCATTGGTGCTATTGACCCAGGCGTCCGTCACCAGGCCGTCGGGCCCCACGAAAATATTCACGTTGACGTAGATGACGGGAATGCGCCGCTCGGCCTCGCTTGCGCCAAGGGGGTATTCCGGGTAGACCAGGTTCAGGATGTAATAGTCGGGGTTGGACTGCATGGGCCGGGCCATCTTGACCTGCGGTTCCGATGACAGCTCCGCATCTTCCCGTGGGAATTCACTGACTATTTTTGAATTGTTCGGCTTCTGGATGTTGACCGGTGGTATTTCCACGGTCCCGTCTTCGGTCGGATCTTCCTTCTCGATCTCGATGTTGGACGGCGGGGGCTGAGACATGAAAGACCTGGGAATCTGATGTACGTTTTGTTGGCCCTCCTCGATGGAAATTTCCGGCATGATCTTCAACTCGCCGGGAGCTCCGTAGTATTCGAAACGATCCTTGATCTCCTCCTCGCTCGGTCCCAGGAGCACCAGCAGGAGCAGACCAGCCACCGCAGCCACACCAGCCCAGAGCATCCGTTTGCGCCCTCCACTGTGGGAGGCGGCCTGTACTTCCGTCGTAAACGATGAAGACAGTTGCTCTGGGGGGTTGTCTTTACCGGATCGGGTCAAAGTCACCTCAGGGGTTGTTCATCATCAGTCGGGCGGAAAAACCGGAACCGGATCTTTCCAGCAGCCACAGTTGCCGGACACCGCCGGCGTTGATCTCCAGGGTATGTCGATCCAGCAGGGCGGGCAGCCCCGGGCCTTTTGATGAATCTAGGGAATCGGCATGGTCGGAGGAAAGGTCCTCTCCGTCGCCGGTGGTATCCGGGACCGGGACGGGGGACCACAGAAGGTTCCCGTCGATTTCGGCCCAGTCCACCCCGGCCGGGTCAGGTGAACCGGGGAGCGCCGCGATGAGGGCGGCCACATCGAGGGTGGGTACGAGCCGGGTCCCGGTCTGGAACAATGAAGCGACCGACAGGAGAACAGCGCGGGCTTCGGCCCTTTGCCATCCCCGCTGTGACAGGCGCATCTCCTGCCGCGGTGACCGTGGTCCGGGCAGCCGCACTTCCAGGGCGGGACAGGCCGTGTGGCGAAGCAGGTAGTCATAGGAAGGTGTCATGGCCAGGGAATCGTTCGCCGTGGTCAGGCCGGCGGCCGCCAGCAGGAAGAGTTCGGCCCATCGCTGCCCGGTTTCACTGCCCGGATGATGGCTCGCGCTCAGAAGGCCCGGTTGAATGCTGCGGCCGATGGTGAGAAAGAGATTGGCACCGACTTCACCGGCCAAACGGATTTTTTCTTCGGCGGGCAGGCTTGCTTCGCCCCGGCGGGTCAAATGCACCACGGCGCCGCATCCTTCCAGCAGGCCCTGGGCCAGCAGGGCGGTTTCCAGGTTCAGCGAGGCGCCGCGCATGCCCAGGGGGCCGGTGCCGTCGGGATCACTGCCACCGCCGGCGGGATCCAGCACGATGACCTTTCCCAGCAGACCCGGCACGATGGGCTCGGTACGCCAATTCCGGTCGCCCGCCGAGATGGTGCGGGCGGTGTCGGGATTGGCGGGGTCAGGATCGACCAGGGGCAGAACGCCAGGAATCGAAACCCAGACCGGTCAGCCGGGTTCGTAGGGAATCATGGGCACGGTTTGGGCAGCCAATCCGGCCGGCAGACTATCTGGCAGCCATGTTCGCAGAGACCAGGGGCCGCCTGTTGAACCGTCACCGGCAAGCAGCATGCGCCACTGCCAGGGGGCGGGAAGCTCCGTGGTATGAATGTCGCAGTTCAGGATGGAATCTTCCCCCGAACCGGGATGGAAGGAAACTTCAGAGGGGATTCCGGCTGGAAGCGGCAACAGGGCGACTCCTGATGTCCCGCTTTCCAGGGGCAGGGCCAGGTCGGACGAAAACACGAGACTGCCCTTCGCGAGGGGTGCATTCCCGGCCACGCTCCAGCGGATGGCCATCATTGCGTCGCCATGGGGGTGTTCGGGCATGAGATGGAGTTTCACGTGGCGGGGGGGCACCGGCATCAGCCGGGTACGGCGGATCGGCGTTGCGCGCCCCACCAGGTTGCGGCCTCTCAATTCCAGGAGGGCGGGCAGGTCCAGGTTCGCTTCGGAGGGATACCAGTTGACGATGTGACCCTGTCCGGTGACGTGGAAGGGGACCTGGCGGCCGTCGAGTTTCAGGTCAAAAGTGCCCGGATCGGGTCCTGGGCCCGAACTGCGCAGGGAATCCTCGCTGAAAAAGGTCCAACTGACCCTGGTGGCGGGGCCATCGGGTGCGACATACACGGTGTCGAGGCGGGCCCCCGACCAGGTCGGGGATCCCTGGGAGAAATAGTCCAGAAGGCCCAGGAAATAGGCTTCGGCCTCCAAACGCTGACTGGAGGCCTGTTTCAGGCGGCCTTCGATCACCGGGTTCGAGATCATGGCCGGCTCACCCAGCACCGCCGGAACCGTGGCGTTGCGCAACACATGAAAATTACCGGGCAGGATCTTCGCCGGGTAGATTTCCAGATTGATCACCAGATGGCGGTGGATGGCGCGAGCCAGGTCCAGGGAAGCCCCATCGGAGCCCAGTGGATAATAGGTCTGGGTCTCGTTGACGGTACGATCCAGAGAGGCAACGCTGTTGTGGTGAAGTGACAAAAATACATCGGGTTGCAGGGAATCAGAAAAGGAAGATCTGAAGGCCAGATCGCTTACCAGGGTCGAGTCCGTGGCGGTCAGAAAGTCATAGTCGGCGGTCCGCGTCATATAGACCTGGGCACCTGTCCATTCCAGCAGGCCGCGAAGATACAAGGCCACGCCCAGGTTGACCTCTGCCTCGGTCAGCCCGTTCTGTCCGACGGCCCCTTTGAAGAAACCCCCGTGACCGGGGTCCAGAACGATCCGGCGGCCACGCAACGGAGACATGTCACGTCCGGTGAATTGCTCCTGAAGGGCTTCATACCCCGGGATTTCCACGACAGTGGGTTCGGGCGGGGGGGGGCCGCAACCGGTGGCCAGCAGCAGACCTGCCGCGGCGATGAAGATCTGGATTGGATATCGTTTCAAGTTACCGCTTCCCTGCTGAAGTTACCGGACGGGCCCGGACATCCTTGTTCCTTGGATCCGGATCCAGGTCCGCCTGATCGTACCGCAAGTCCCATTCCCTGCAAACCCCGGAACGGCAGGCAGGAACCTAGCCAATACCGCATATTGTGGGGGCGTTGTCATCTGGACATGGGGGACTCCTTCTGATACCTTATCATCCGCGTGGATTTCCGGCCCTGGACCGGTATTCCCGGGCCGCTTTCCTGCGGTCTGATTTTGTTCAGGATCTTGTAGAAAACTGTTCTTCCCGGCCGTCGAGGATCAATAGAGATATGTCCGATCTTCAGTCCCGTCTCAGGGAGCTACCACAGGTCAGCGTGTTGTTCGAGGATGACCGCCTCGCGCCGCTGATGACCGGCCGCCGCCGAGGCTGGATGACGCGGGTCATCCAGGATGTGGTCGACGAACTCCGGCGGGAATTGCGGCAGGCCTCCGGGCCGGTGCGAAATCGTGCGGAGCTACTGGAAGTGGCAGTGGACCGGATCCTGGTCAGGAACCGCCAGCTCACGGGGAAGTCCTGGACACGGGTGCTGAACGGCACAGGTGTGGTGGTTCATACCAACCTGGGGCGTTCCTGTCATCCGCCCGAGGCTGCCGAGGCGGCCCGGCAGACCGCCCTCTACAATTCGGATCTCGAATTCGATCTGCCTTCCGGCACGCGTGGCCACAGGGGCCGCGCCGTCGAGGGAAAAGCAGCGCTGCTGGCCGGGGCCGCCGATGCCCTGGTGGTCAACAACAATGCGGCGGCCGTCTGGTTGGCGGTGCGCCATCTCAGCCGGGGTGGCCGGGTGGTTCTTTCCCGCGGCGAGGTGGTGGCCATCGGTGGGTCTTTCAAGATGCACGAGATCCTGTCGGAAACCGGTTGCACACTGGTGGAGGTTGGCACCACCAACCGGACCAGTCTGGAAGATTACCGCCAGGCCCTGGAGCCCGGCACCACGGTCCTGAAGGTCCACCGCAGCAATTTCGTGGTCGAGGGTTTCACCGAGGACGTGACCCTGACCGAATTGGCGGATCTATGCCGTGCAGCGGATTGTCCTTTGATCTACGATGCCGGTAGCGGAGCCTTTTTCCCCTACGAGGATCTTGGGCTGCCGGCGGGGGAGACCTTGCTGGTGGAGGATCTGGCCGCCGGGGCCGACCTGGTGACCTGCAGCGGGGACAAATTGCTTGGCGGTTGCCAGGCGGGTATCCTTTTCGGGGGTAGGGAAGTGATCGCGGGCCTGAGAAACCACCCCATGCGCAGGGCCTTCCGGGTGGACAAGACCACGCTGGCGGCTCTTGACGCCATCTTGACCCAGTACCTGATCGCGGAAGACCGGCCTTCCCTTCCGACCCTTGATCAGTTGGGACGATCCCTGGGGCAACTCGAAGAAAAAGCCGGGCGCTTGCTGAATGAACTGGTCCCCGTCGCGCCTTCCGGTTGGAACGGGGCGGTGGTGCCGGGCCGCTCCAGCGTGGGCGGAGGCTCCTTTTCCACCGCCACCATCGAGTCCCGGCTGGTGCAATGGAAGGCCGCCAAGAATCAACTCGAGGCCTGCTACCAGCGGTTGCGGATGGGTGATCCGGCCCTGGTCGCCAGGATGAACCAGGACGGCTTGGCCGTGGACGTGAGAACCATCACCGAAGAGGAATTGCCTCTGGTCGTTGCGGCTTTCAAGGCCGCCTGGGCAGATTCACCTTCAGAAGCGGGAGATTGAGGGTCATGGATCAACAAAATGGGTTTCCTGGGGAAATACCTGTAATTCCTTCCGGCTTGTCCGCAGGGGAACTTGATCTGGTTCCAGGTGAAGGATTCTGGGCCCGGATCGAACAGATCGCCGTCATGGGTGAAATGACCCGGGGCCTTGATTTGGCCATGCAGGGTCAATCCTCGCCCCGTATCTGGGTGTTTTTCCACGAACCAGGCCGCGGGGAACTCAGCGCCGCCGTGGCCATGAGTTTTGCTCGCGAGCTCGCCTTCCGTGACCAGGCTGTACTTCTTCTCGATTGCGACGACCAGAACATGGCCCTGACCCGCTGGGTCGGGCGGGTAGAAGCAGAGGGCTGGATCGATCTGGCCAGATACGGAACATCGGTGTTGACTTCCGGCGTTCCGCTGCCTTTTGTCGGGCGTCGCGGATACCTGCTAGGGGTGGGTTCCTTTGCGCCTACCGATGTAACCGGCGAGGAAATCGATTCCCTGATGACCCGCCTGCGTCGGCAGGCGGACGACCTGTTGCTGGTGGCCCCTGCCGATTCGTTGGGGCGGCTTTGGGCACCTGCTGCGGCCATCCGCATTTTCTGTTGGGATCGGAAGACCATGTCCGGCGAGGAGGCCGGCGCCATTTCCGCGGGGTTCACGGAAGCTGGGTGTCCTCTGACCGCGGTTACCACCTTCCAGGAAACCGGCGCGGCCGGGGCACTTCTGGTGGACGAGGTAATTTCCGAAACGGAATCCGCGCCCGAGGCTCCGGAACCTGTCGAACCATCCGAACCGGAAACTGAAAAACCCACTGACCAGGAGCAAACGGAATCGGAATCGGAATCCGAAGCCGAGACGGTGCCTGAATCCACCGAGGATGCCGATTGGCAGGATCTTCCCCTGGAAAAGGGGGACGGGGCGGAAGAGCCCGACCTGGAAGAAACCGGTCTGGAAGAAGAGGAAGAACCGGACGAGGAAGAACCGGACCTGCAAGAGGGACCGGTTCCGGAAAGGGAGACTTCGCGCGTGTTCTGGGTCGGGGCCCTGGTGGCGCTGATCTTGATCGCGGTCGCCACCGTCTATTATTTCCAGTTCGTGCGGGTGCCTCCCGAAGGTCCTTTCGGACCGATCAATGTCGTGACCGAAACCGTATCCCCCGGGTCCGGGGGTGAGGAGATGTCCGGTGGAACGGCGGACCGGGGCGAAGTGCCTGCATCGACTGTCGGCACCGATTCCCTCGCCGTTTCCCTCGCTGATTCCGTGGTTGATGACGAGGACACCTTGGGGTCGTCCGCGGTCACCGGTTCGGAGCGGGAATCCGTCGCTGATTCGGCTGCCTCCCTCGAGGTGGCGACCGGTGAACCCGACCCGGCTGACGAAGTCCAACCGGAAGCACCCGTAACCCCTCCCGCCGGATTCGACATGAGTCCCTACCGCGAACCGGTGGGAGCCAAGGGTTGGGCCCTTCACGTGTATTCGCTTTCCAACAGCCCGGCCATCGCGAAACAGGTCCAGGAACTGGATCGCCGGGGTTTCCAGAGCAAGGTCAAGAGCTTCGACCTGGGAGAGAAGGGGCGCTGGTTCCGGATCTACCTGGGCAGCTTTGCCTCCAGGTCCGAAGCCCGACAGGCCATGCCCGCCCTGCTGGAGAAGTTGGGAGAAGACTGGGCGAAACCCGAACGCATTGAGACTTCCGCGCCGGAATAGGCGGCCTGCGGTTCGCGGGCCGGCGTGATGACCGGTACAGATACAGACAACTTTGATCGCATCGCATTGCAGCGGAAAGGCATCCAGTGAAACTGAAATCCATTGAACTGCAGGGGTTCAAGTCCTTCGTCGACCGTACGCGGTTGGATTTCGACGAGGGAATCACCGCCATTCTCGGACCCAACGGCTGTGGCAAGTCCAATGTGGTGGACGCCGTGCGGTGGGTGCTGGGTGAACAGTCGGCCAAGCAGCTTCGTGGCGGCAAGATGGACGACGTGATCTTCAAGGGTACGACCAAGCGGCGCCCCGTGGGTATGGCCGAGGTGACCCTTGTTTTCGAGAACGAGGACCGAGGGCTGCCCATCGATTTCAACGAGGTGGCCATCAAGCGCAAGGCCACCCGCGACGGCGGCAGCGACTACTTCCTCAACGGATCGCTCTGCCGGCTCAAGGATCTGCGGGACCTGTTTTTCGACAGCGGGGTGAACAACACCTCCTATTCGATCATCGAGGAGTCGATGATCAAGCTGATTCTCAACGAGAACAACACGGAGCTGCGCCGCTTGCTGGACGAGGGGTCGGGCATCACCAAGTACAAGGCCCGGCGCAAGGAGACCCAGCGCAAACTCGACCGCACCCAGAACGACCTGCTGCGCCTGTACGACATCATCGAGGAGATCGGACGTGAAGTCCGCTCGCTCCAGCGTCAGGTGGGCAAAGCCCGTCGGCATCAGAAACTGTTCCAGGAGATTCGCAGTCTCGACCTGCTGCTGGCCAATCGCCGGCACGTCTTGATGGACCGCCAGGAGACCGATGCCCGGGAACAACTGGAGGAATTCCGCACCCAGGCCGAAACCGGGGTGGGCGAACTGGCCGAACTCCAGGCGAAGATCGAAACGGCCCGCCCGACCATTGAAGAGCGCGAAGCGGAACGCCGCCAGCTCGAGGAAGCCCTTCAGGCCTTTGAAGAAGAGTTGCAGGAGATCGAACGCCAGGTTCTGGTGATGGACCATCGCATCGATGAGCACCAGCGGCGCATCGACGACAATTCACTCAATATCCAGGAAGCCGAAGTCAGGCAGAATGAGATCGAGGGGCAGATCGGGCGGTTGACCGAGCATCTGGCCACCATCGAAGAGGAGCTGAGAACCTCGGGCCGGCTTCTGGAGGAAAAGTCGGAGTCCCTGCAGATCATGGCCGACAGGCTGACCCGTGATCGTGCCGCCCTGGATGACGCCACCCATCGCAATCTGGAATACATCGAAAACGACGCCACCCGCCGCAGCCATCTGCGGGAACTCCAGGTCAAGCAGGACAATCGCAGGGAACGCATGGAGGTTCTCGCAACGGACCGGGAACGAATCCTGACCCAGGGCAGCGAGGCCGAGGGGGAATTGGCGGACCTGGCGGTGACCCGTGAGGAGGCCAGCGTCGGCAGGTCGCGGCTTCTGGAGGAGCTGGCTGCCAAGGAGCGGGAAGAAACCCAGCTCGAGATCGACGGGACGGGCCTGCAGGACAAGATGGCCGCCCTGGCGGGGCGGCTGGAGGCGGCCCGGTCCACCAGTGAGCTGCTGGAAAAACTGCAGAACGAATACGAGGGTTACGGTCAGGGTCCCCGGGAAATTCTCAAGCGCCACGGCGGTGAAAAACGGGTGACCGGCGGGCTTGCCGATCAGTTGGAGGTATCAGCCGCCGATACGGCGGCCCTGGAGATCCTGCTGGCCGAGACTCTCGATGCGGTGGTGGTGGATGGTTGGAGCACGGCCGTCGACCTGGTGAAGGAATTGCGCAAGGAGGAAATCGGACAGGCGAGTTTCCTGTGTAGCGGAGGCTTTGCCGGTGGCGATTCCGGTAATCTGCCCGATCTGCCCGGAGGCCGTCCTGGCCTTGAGGTCATCACCGGGCCCGGTGCGGAAATTCCCGCCTTGAAGAACCTGCTGGCCCGCACGGTCATCTACGATACGGACGAGGAGGCCGCTTCGGCCGCCGGCAGTTACCAGGGGGCTGGCGTGGTGGTCTGTGTCAGCCGCACGGGATTGCTGGTCAGCAGCGATGGTGTCGTTCGTGGTGGGCGTGGGAAATCCACGGACTCCGGTCTGATCGGCCGCAAG
>DAOWLV010000314.1 GCA_030643455.1 Candidatus Krumholzibacteriia bacterium
GCGCCGACCGCCACACAATCGTCTCCGCCGAGGAAATTGCCGGCGTCGGTCACCGACCAGCCGAATCCGTCCCCGGAAAATCCCTCGGTCAGCATGAGGGCGTCGGACAAGTCTGTGCTGACCCCGCCGCCTGCCCCGAAGATGACCCAGGCGGAACCCGCCCGGCCGGGCAGGCCGGAGTCGACAGCTGGGGCCCCGACGATGAAATCATCCACGCCGTCATTGTCGAAATCGCCGGCTGCGGACACGGAAAAACCGAAATTGTCCCCGCCCAGGTCCCCGATGATTTCCACCGGCGTGATGGACGCGGGATTGGAGCTCCCGTAGTAGATGTAGACCTTGCCTTTTTTGGCGCCCCCGTCATCCGAGTCCGGCGCCCCCACCGCCCAGTCGGGCCGGCCGTCATCGTTCACATCCCCGATCCGTTCCACGGCAAAGCCGAATTTTTCCTCGTTCACACCGGTCCAGGTGTAGTCGGCCAGTGCGGTCAATTCATGTCCGCCAAGCCACATGAACACGGCGCCGTGGTTACCCCCGTTGGGCGCGCCGGGCGCCCCGACCAGGAATTCCCAGCGCATATCTCCGGTCAGATCCTCCAGCTCCGTCATCGCCGCTCCGAACCGGGTTCCCCCGGAACCGTTCTCGTCGGTCACGTGCACCGCCCCCCAGACAGGGACGACCAGGATCATCAGGGCACTGAAAAGAGCCATGGGGAAGAACACGGCACGCCAGTTGCTTGTTTGATTGGGAAGCAAGGCAAAACCTCCGAATTAGTACAGGATGGGCCGGAAACCGGACGACAGGTCAAAAAATCAACGTCCGAATCAGGCTTTCTGCAATAGGTGGGTTGATGATAGCACGGACCGGCCACTGTTTAACAGCCACAAGAGCATTTTCTGGACAAGAAAACCCTTGCTTCCAGTGGACTGCCGGGTGCAATTTTGGCCCGTTGGAACCCTTCACCACACGGTGACTTTCCCGGAGGACGGATCCTGATTCCCGGTAACCAGAGCAATAAACCGACCAGTTTCGCCATGCCGGCCATGGCCGTGGTGGGCTTTGTCCTGCTCCTGTGTGGCGGCATCTACTTGATATCCAATGGAACGACCGCTCCCGAGGAATTCGGGGTGGGCGGTCCGGAAGAACCGCCGCTGGCCATTGCCCTGACTGCCGAGGGATTGCCCCCTGCGGGCAGCCTCGATCTCGACCGGGACTGGTCATTCGGATCATACGTCGTCCAGTCTGGTGGCCCGGGCCTGGCCACCCACGAACTGGGACCTGTCTACCGGCCCGATGATGGCCCGATGGAAATGCGGATCGGCAGGGGAATGACCTTCTACGAATCCCTGGCCGCCCGCGGCGTCGCCCACGAGGACATCATGACCCTGGTCGATGCCTGCAAGGGCTTTCGAAACCTGCGGCATGTCCGCACCGGTGAACTGTTCCGCATCCACATCACATCCGACGGCGGGCTGCGCTCGCTGGGTTTCGACATGGACGAAGAAAGTTATGTGACCTGGATGCGCGAGGGCGACACCTATGTCCGCGAGGACGGCGCCTATCCCGTTGAGTATCGTCTCAAGGGGGTCAGTGGAACCATCCAGACGTCCCTCTACGAAAGCCTCCAGGATATCGGCGCGCCTTTGACCCTGGCTCCCAAGATGAACGACATCCTGGGCTGGGACATCGATTTCAACCGGGATCTGCGCAAGGGCGACACTTTCGGAATCCTGTACGAAGAGGTCTGGAAAGAGGATGAACTGGTTCGCACCGGATCGATCAAGGCCCTGGAAATCGTCAACCGTGGCAAAGTGAAGCGGGCGATGCGGTTCACCACCCAGGGCGGCCGCCCCGGGTATTTTGATCCCGACGGAAACAACATGCAAAAGCAGTTGATGCGGGCGCCTGTGGAATATTCCCGGATCAGCAGCGGTTATTCCCACCGGCGCTTCCACCCGGTGCTGAAGCGGTGGATGCCCCATCTGGGTGTCGATTACGCCGCGCCCCTCGGCACCCCTGTGCGGGCCGGCGGCGATGGGGTGGTGCTGGTGGCTGCCATCAAGAAGGGCAACGGGCGCTATATCAAGATCCGCCACACCAACCGCGAATACGAAACCTACTACCTGCACCTGTCCCGGTATGCCAAGGGCATCAGGAAAGGCACGCGGGTCGAGCAGGGACAGATCATCGGCTATGTGGGCGCTTCGGGTTATGCCACCGGGCCCCATCTGGACTACCGGGTCAAGCGTAATGGCACGTTTGTCAATCCCCGCAAACTGAAATTGCCCGCCGCCGCACCGGTGGCGGAGAATCTGAGGCCCCACTTCGACAGTCTGGCCGACATGTACATCGCCGCCCTGGAAGACCTTCCCACTGGCAAACCCGTCCCCGTTCCACCGATCATGGTCCTGGAGCCCCCGGCCTGGGATGCCCAGGTATTTGCCGCGGCCGAGTTGCCTGAGATGATCAGGGCAGTGAACTAGGGATTATTTTTCAGCAGGAGAGAACTGGACCAGATTGCGGGCCGTCACTACGGTCTGGGCTGGTATCTGCAACAACCTGCCACTTGCCGGGAACCACACACCCACCGGGCGTAAACCATCCTCCGGTTGTATCAGGGGTGCAGATGCGGCCCGCAATCGATCTTCCACGATGAATCCGAATTCAATGACCTCGGTCCTGACATCATCCCCGGTTCCGAAGGACATCTTAATCTTTACCCGCTCACGGTCCGCCAGTACCGCGGAATCGGTCGTCATAGGCAGCACGGCCAGGATTGGGATCCGGTCCAGATCGACCATCAGGTTTTGACTCAGGCCGTGGTAGCCGGAAGCGGACAGGCCGGTCAGACCCATCTCGGGGAACACGGTCAGCCAGGCCTTGCGCCCCTCCGTGGTCTCGGCAACACCGGTGCGTTCGCCGCGCAGCAGCAGACGACCTTCACGATGCAGTTCCACCGTATCGGCCTTCAGGGCCAGGAAGGTCAAGGCGGTGCGGTGGGCCAGGATGCCGACGGGCTGTTCCAGGACCTCCAGGGAAATATTGTCGGTCACCAGCACATTGCCACGGCGCAGGGCCGGCATCCAATCCACACCCTGGGCAGGGCCGAACGCGATGACCATCCGATCCGGGGAATCCGCGTTCGGGTCGGGATTGAGGTCCTTGCCCGTGAGGATCACCCGCCGCCAGGGCGGATCCAGTCCCCATGACTGCAGCAGGGCCGCGCTCTCATGGGGTGACTTTATCTCGCGCACGATGTTTTCGCTGACCTCGTAGATCATGAGATCCATGGTCGCGGTGGAAACCAGGATCCAAACTCCCTGTTCGTCGGTGGTCCGGCGATCGTTATACATGGCCTGGTAATCCCGGACCTCCGGGCCCAGGAAGGCCGGACCTTCGGCGGGCATCAACATCCACCAGCGTCCATCCCGGCGCTCGACCAGGAAATCCCGGTTGCCTCGGCGCAGGTCCACCTTTTCGATCCGGTCACGCTTCACCCCGGGCAGAAGTACGCGAGCCTGCAGGGAAACTGGCAGATTACCCAGTGTCTGTCGCAACATCGCAGGAACCATGAAACAGGCTTTGCGTCCAGCTCCGGAGGCATAGAAGTTTCTGGCGACGGGATTGGCCGTACCCAACGCCAGGGATATCGCCTCGCCCCCGGTCACGAATACCGTCAAACGGATGGCCTCGGGACCGTTGAATTCGTAACGGCGGTCCTCCACGTCCGTACCCGCCAGCAGCGGGCCGCCGACGGCTCCGGTCAGGGTGCCCAGCAACTTGAGAACGGACAGGGAATCCACGTAGTCGGTGACGGCCCCGGACAGGGACCAGGTGTCGCCATACACCCGGTCCAGGCGATACTGGGCGCCCTGCCGGGTCAGCAGCAACCCATCGATTTCACTCTGGTCCACGGGAAATAGCGGGCCGCCCAGGGTGAAATCGAAAGCCGGCTCCCTTTGCCTGGCCACAAACAGGGCGCCGGCAACGGCCACCAGCAGGACGGTCAGGATCAGGACTGACCGGGGTGCACCCCCGTTCCGGTTGAGGAATCGGCCGGTCAAGCGGCTTCTCCTTTTTCACGCCTGGCCATCAGCATGAAACCCAGCGCCAGACTGCCCACGAATAGCGGCCAACCCAGGATCGACCCCCAACCCAGCACGTTCTTGGCGTCCTGTGACAGGATGACCGGCTGACTCAACGGATCCTTGCCCCGGATCTGGATGAGACCTTCTTCCCGGGCCAGCCAGCCGATGGCGTTGAGCATCAGGTCGCTGTTGCCGAACTGGTTGATGGTGGCGTTATTGAGGAACTCCGAGTTGCCGATCACCATCATGCGGCCCGGAGGGGTTCCGTCGGCGCCCAGCTGGATCTCCAGGACCATGCCGAAGGAAAGCGGGCCCTTGCCGTCCACTTCCCTGTTGTAGCTGGGCCGGCCCATGAAACGTGTGTCGGGATCGGTTTCAGACC
>DAOWLV010000082.1 GCA_030643455.1 Candidatus Krumholzibacteriia bacterium
TGCGGCCTGGCCTGCGTGAACCTGGCCATCTACACGGCCGCTCCGCCGGTGGATGACGAATTCGTCCCCCAGGCTGACCAGGAAACCGTCGTTCATGAGACCGCTGGACATCTGGACGTTGTTGGGCATAATTAATCCTGATCGGTCGGGATGTACCCGGCCAACTTTTCATTCCCTTTTGACAGGGTTCGCCGTGCCGTTTAAGCAAATATTCCTCTTTTTGATCTGCCTGGCCCTGCTGGTCATCGCGGGCGCCTCCCTGGCCACAGCCGAGGAGGACTTCGTCCAGGAACCCGATCCCGTCCTGACCGCCATCCACATCGAAGGCAACGAAAAAACCGAGACCGCCCTGGTGGAACGGGTCATGGGCCTGAAGATTGGCCAGACCCTGAACCTGGACCAGACCGACGACGCCTGGGACGCCCTGGAGGACTGCGGCTACTTCCGCTTCGTGGAAATCGATTACGACGACAGCGAACCCGGCGAAGTCGTGCTGAACGTCATCGTCGAAGAAGACCTGACGACCTTCTACGGACCCTCGGTTCGGTACAGTCGGCGGCACAAGTACATGCTCGGCGGCTGGGTCGAACAGCGCAATCTACGCGGCAAGGGCGAAACCGTCCGGGCCCAGGTTTCGGTCTACTACATCCAGAACGGTTTGGTTTCCTGGCACCGCCCCTGGCTGTTCGGAGTCGATGGGCTTGATGGAACCTTCTCGGCCACCGGCGAACAGGCAGAGTTCGTCTTCCGCCCCTTCCGCTACCGCAAGTGGGATCTGGATTGGGAGATGAAATGGAATTTCGCCGGCCCGTTTTTTGTGCTGGGCGGAGCGAACTACGGAGCTTTCAACCAGCGCGATTCCTACAACTGGACCCTTCCCGAGCGGGAAACCGAACCGCCCGCGGGCTCGGTCCACCATGAGGCCAACGTCGAGAACCACTGGATTTTCCGCGGCGCGGTGGGCCTGGATTCCCGCAGCAATCCCTACTACCCGCGGCGTGGGATATTTTTGCAGGGCATGGCCAGCGCCTTCAGCAGCAATTATTACGAGTCCTATCTTGAAACGAGTGTCGATGCCCGGGTTTTTGTGCCCATGCCGTGGCGTAAGCATATCCTGGCCCTGCGCGCCTGGGGACGCCAGACCGACGGGGCGACCAACATCGACAACGCCTTGTTTTTCGGTGGGCCCGAAACCGTTCGCGGCTATCCCTTCGCCCAGCGCGAAGGTGAAGAGGGATACCTGCTGACAGCCGAGTATCGGATGCCTTTGTTCTTGATGCCGATCTCACCTCGTGGGGAAATCATCGGGGCGGGGTTCCATCTGTTCACCGACGCCGGCGATGCCTGGTATAACGGGGCCGAGGCCGGGCGGAGCATGTTTTCCTATGGGGCTGGATTTCACCTGAACATCGATACGCTGCAGTTGAGGTTCGAGGCGGCGCGGACCCGTGAAGGGGACTGGATGTTCGAATTCATGGATAAATTTAATTTCTAGGACTTTGTGGACCCTCCAAACGGCGACGGCCTCTTTTCAATGAACGCATCCCGCGCCTTGACGAACTCCTCCCCCGACCACGACGCGTGCCTGAGCTCGGCAATCTCCTCTAGCGCCTCGTCCGGCAACACTTCCGCCTCTTCCAGCAGATTGAGAATCCGCCTGGTCCCCCTCAACGCACCGGGCCCACCCTTGGCCATGGTTTCCATGAGGTGGGCCGCGGTTTCTTCCAGCTGGTCGGCCGGCACCAACCGGTTGAAAAACCCCACATGAAAAGCCCTTTCGGCCTCGATGGCCTCCCCGGTCATCAGCATCTCCCTGACCATGGGCGATCCAAACCCGCGGATCATCCTTCTCAAACCCGTGTGGCTGTAGACCAGCCCCAGCCTGACCGGTGGCACTCCCAGCCTGACCCCGTCCGCAGCCACCCGCAGATCGCAACAGGCCAGCAGTTCGACCGCCCCGCCATAGGCGTCGCCCTGCACCGCGGCCACGATGGGGGCGGGGTAATTTTTTAACCGATCCATCAACTGTTCAAACGGCGCCGACGCGCGAACGCCCGGGTCCCGGTGAAAAATTTCCTCGGGAATGTCCTTTATGGAATAGCCGGTGGAAAAATGCTTCCCGTTGGCCTTGATCAACAGCAGTGGCGCGGCGCCGACAGCCAGTTCATCGAGGGCCGCAACCAGTGCGGTGAGCATCTCGCGGTCCAGCACGTTGCGAGGCGGCTGGTTCAGAACCAGTTCTGTCCAGCGGGAGCGGGGATGGATTTCCAGTGGCACGGGAGGGCCTTTCACCTTGGGATAAGAATGGATGGGTTGGATCATAGAATGACCAACCCCGGCCTGACGAGCAACCCCGAATCAAGAATGGCAGGAATGGGCGTCATTCGAATTGGCCATTTGATTGGACCTTGATTCCAGGTGATTTATTATGAATCGGGGCTATCCCCAATTGCTTTGTCGCCAAGGGAGCGAACGCCAGACCGAGAGCCATCAAATCTGGCTGAATCGCGATTGATCCCCTGATTCCCGGCTCGAATAGGGATTTTTTCGAATTTCTAGAAACTATTTTCGGTATTTGTTTGCTTTTCGCTTTTTATTCGTTATATTTGGGACCTCCTCCCCATTGACCTCCGGGTGACCCTCTCCCCAAGGGGATAATCATGAATATGTGTACGACATCCGCCGACCATGTGGCCGACCATGTGGCCGACCATGTGGCCGACTATGTGGCCGACCATGTGCCTGACTATGTGACCGACCATCCGCCCGGCCATTTTTCCGACCATCCGCCCGGATTCCAATCCGACCAACCCGCTGCTGTCGCCGATACCGCACTCAAAAAGGCCGTCCGACAGATGGAGGAAGCCGAACACCGCGCCGTTCTGTGGTTCGCCGACATCATGAACCGCCGGCTCTACCGCATGTTGGGTTATTCCAACATGGCCCAGTACGCTGAGGTTGAGTTGAAATTCTCGAAGACCAAACGCAACAACTTCATGCAGCTGGCGCGTAAGTTGGAGCAGCTGCCAGCGGTGAGGCAATCCCTGGCCACCGGTGATCTCGGCTACACCAATGCCCTGGAAATCATCAAGGTCGTCACACCCGTCACACAGGATAAGTGGATCGCCGAGGCAATCTCGGTCGGACGCCGGGAACTGGCGGCAAAGGTGAAACGGATCAAAGCCAAAGCTCGCCGCAGGCGTGGTGGCGCCGCCGAGGCCGGCCAGGGCAGCCTGCTGCCGGAGAATCCCGTTGAAATGGAATTGGCCGCCGAAGTTCCCGTGCGCATCTCGCTGGAAATGACCCCCGAACAGTTTGCCCGCTTCGAAGCCCTGGTTGAAAAGGCGCACAAGCTGGGAGCCGTACCCGCGGGCCAGACCAAGGTTGATACGTTGCTGGCCGGGCTTGAATCTTTGGTTCAGGGAACATCAACCAGCGCAAATGATGGCAATAAAAAGACTTCCGCCAAACCGACCCGCCGGCGGGTCTTTCCCCCACCGTTCCAGGTTCATGTCCACAAGTGCCCCGATTGTGGAAAATCAACGGTCCAGACCAGCCGCGGCGAATTGGAAATGTCGCGTGCCGACACCGAACGCGCCGAATGCGACTCTCAAATCAAACGGCCAGGTCAGCCCAGCACTTCCACCATCCCGCCGGGAAGAAGAACCGAGGTTCTGGAACGCGATCGCTTCGTTTGCCAGGCGCCGGGATGTGGAAATAGCAGGTTTTTGGAGGTCCATCACGTCAAATCGAGGTCGCGGGGCGGCGGGAACGAACTGGATAACCTGATCACCCTCTGCTCTGGGTGCCATCGGTTGTTTCATGAAGGGAGGTTGAAAACAAAGAAGGCTGTTTAAAAACCCATTCCGGAGTCAGGAGCGTCTCGCCCGTTTGGGATCTAGGTTTGGGCTCACACTGCCGCGGCCTCGATATCCGGCTGGTCCCCGCCGAACTTCACCCCAAGTTCGCGCAGGAAACCGAAGGGTGGGATGCCGCCGGCCAGGATGAAGACATCGTCGTTGGGCACAATGACCGGACCGTCGGGTCCTTCGAGAGCAACCTTGTCCTCGTGGACCGAAGTCACGGTGGTGCCGCCCAGGAATTTCAGGGTTCCGTCCGCGATCAAAGGAGCGATGCGGTCGGTATTGCGCTGCTTGATGCGCATCAATTCGGCCTTGCGGTAGGACAGTGTCACCTGACATCCCTCCTGGTGAGCTAGGCCCATGGCGGCTTCAACGGCCGAGTCGCCGCCGCCTACCACCAAGACGCGTCGGCCCTGGTAGGCTTCGGCATCGATGAGTTTGTATGCGACCTTGGCGAGATCCTCGCCCGGGACGTTGAGTCGGCGGGGTGTGCCCCGACGGCCCAGCGCCAGGATGATATTGCGGCAGCGGAAATCACCTGCCGAGGTCTGAACCGTGAAGTTTCCGGCTTCGCCCCCAGCCCCCGTCACGCGTACCCCGGTCCTTATATCGAGATCGAAATCGGAGTGCAGCTTCTCCCAGATCTCCAGCAGTTCCTCCTTGCTGTACTCGTGACGGGGCAAGCGGCCCAGGCGGGGAATTTCCACCGGCTGGACCATGACCAGTTTCCGTCGTGGGTACTGCAGGATGGTGCCGCCGGCGCCCTGCTGGTCGAGGATCAGGCAGGACAGCCCATGCTCCGAAGCCACCAGGCCTGCGCTCATCCCTGCGGGCCCGGCACCCACCACCACGGCGTCGAGGAGCACCCCGCCATCGAGCACCCCGCCATCGCGCACCCCGCCGCTGGCGGTGGACTTCGGCCCCCCGGTGGCCGCGATGCGCTCCATGACCCGCCGGCCCTGCTCCACCGCGTTGTTGATCAGCGCGAAGCCGCTCAGCTCGCCGGCTATCCAGATACCCGGAACATTGGTCTGGTTGTGTTCGTCCAGCAGGGGAATGTCGTCGCGTTTGGTGATGTCGCCGAGGCCGACCTTGATGGCGCCGACGGGACAGGCTTCGGCGCACTTGCCGTGGCCGATGCAGCGAGCGCCGTTGATTACCACGGCCTTGCCCATGACGACACCCAGCACATCTCCCTCGGGACAGGCTGCCACGCAGGTGCCGCACCCGATGCAGACCCCCGCGTCGACCAGTGGGTACTGGCCCGCAGCCTTGTCCATTCCGAGTTCACGGGTCTGGTGAAGTCGTTGGCTGTCCAGTGTACGTTGACGGCGAAAACGGGCGGCATAGACAGACACGCTGGTGATCACCAGCGCCAGAACGACAACCCAGATTATTATGGTTTCCACGCTTACTCCATTGCCTCAGGTGGATCAGAACCGATGGCGCATTTCCAGGAACCAGCGGCGGCCGTCGATATCGTCGCCCCAATCCTGGCGGTAGTCCGCGCTCACCGACCAGCGTCTCGACAAATCCTGGGCGACCCCCAGCTTCAACCAGGTGTTCGAACGCTGCTGATCACCGACGCTCCCGGAATACCCATAATAACCGCCTTCCAGGCGAAGCCGCAGCCCACCGGTGGTGGTTTTCGTGGCCCCGAGCATGGGCGCCCAGCCCGACAGGTAGGGCCCGTCGAATCCGCGCACCGAAGCATCCAGGCTCAGGCGACGGACAGGCCAGTTGGGCGCGTAGGCCCGGGCGCTCCAGGACGTGCTTGTCTCGCCGGTGCGATCATCGTCCCTCAAAGTGCCGGATAGATTCAACCCCAGACCGGCAGCTGAACGAAGGTTCACGCCCGCCCGCCAGCCGACCCGGCCCGCATTGGTAAACAGTTCATCAGGAAGGGATTTCGTTTCCCAGGTGCGCACAGGCGCCCGGTCATCGTATCCAAGGCTCACGTCCATGCGGCGGGTAAGGCGATAACGTCCGGTCAAGGCCAGGCTGGAAACCTCGAAATCAGTGCCGGATGCATCTTTGCGCCAGCCGCGATTGATGTCGAATTCCGCGGCCTGCAGAATGCTCAACCGGCGGCCCGTGTTCCAGGTGGTGGTCATGGTCACGTACTCGCGGCTGATCTCTCCCTGGCGGTAACGCCCCACGCCCGCCACGATCAGGTCCAGGACTCCCGATGACCCGACCCGATTGTGAAGATGAAATGTGACGCCTGCCAGATGGTCATCGGTGCCGAAGCCCAGGTTCCCCCACTCGGGGGCGAAACCGCCGAAGGCTCCCAACCTGATGCCCCCGCCAACACGACGGTTGAAACTCAGACCGTCGAAGGGACCGGCGGCGGCCGTGTACCGACCCCCGATGCGGCCGATGGCGAAATGCCAGTTCAGATCTCGTCCATCACGCACCAGGGCAACTTCCTGGATGCGGTTGCGCCATTCACGGTCGGGCGTCGATGGAGAATAGCCGGACCTGGTGATGCGGCGGACCGATCCGCGGGCGCGGAATTCCAACCTGTTGCCCAGCCTGGCTGCGCGCACCCGGAACGGCAGGCTGTACAGGTTGTTCTCCAGGCCGCGAGCCGCGGTTTCGTCGGAATGATCCCACTGCAGGGCCATCGTGCCGCTCAGAACAGGACCGGAATCCGAGGCCACGCGGGCTTCCTTGTCGAAACCGACGCGCGTGCGCTGATTGGGTTCCGCGGCAACAACAACCGCGCCAGGTGCCGCCGCAGAACTCGCCACCTCGAAAACCACCTGGTCCCCCGGCCTGATCTCCCCCACGCTGCTGATGATCTTGCAGGATGCGGAATGCTCCGCCGTGAACACGACCTCCAGTTCGGCCAGCGCCTCGCCTTCCCTGACCACGCGAACCGTCATGCCCACGACCAGCCCGGCGCCGCTGCCGGCGTCGAGGTATACGTGCTCCGCGGATAGGTATCGAACTCCGCACACGGTTTCTTCGGCGGCTGCAGCGCAGGGAACCAGCAAGCCGCAGACCGGCCACGGAACCAGGCCTCCAGCCGGCCATAAAACCAGAACGAGAGCCACCCATGCCGCGCGGCGGATCATCAGTTGGTCCCTCGCGGATGGCAGCGGAAACACTCCGAACTCAGATACCGGTAGTCCTGGACCTCACTGTGATCGTCGTCCGAGTCGGACTGGTTGTGTTCGTGGCAGAAGATGCATTCGAACATGGTGTAATTCGAGGGGACCGTATGACAATCCGTACAGGTGTTCCATTCCTGGGCGTGCCGGCCACTGTAGATGGGGAACAGCGGATCGTGGTCCCAGGTGGAAGGCGTCCAGGCGGTTGTCGTGTGGCAAGGCAGGCAGTCGGTCGGAAACCCCGCGGCCAGGTGGCCGGGATCCGTGGTGCCGTCGTAGTCGTCCTGGTGGCAGGCCACGCAGTCGGTCGGGGTGCCGGAGAAGCCGGAAGCGTGACAGGCCAGGCAATCCAACGGGCGGTGGGCCCCGGTCAGCGGGAACGCCGTCGCGTTGTGATCGAAGGTGGAAGGTACCCAGGCGTTGGTCGTGTGGCAGGCCCGGCAGTCGGTGGAAAATCCCGCGGCCAGGTGGCCGGGATCCGTGGAACCGTCGTAGTCATCCTGATGGCAGGCCACGCAATCGGTCGGTGTGCCGGCAAATCCGTCCGTGTGGCAGGCCATGCAATCCACAAACCGGTGGGCCCCCGTCAGCGGGAACACTCCCGAATGAATGAAATCTCCCGAGCCCCAGGTGGCGGCGAAAACCCCGTGACACTGGATGCAGTCGGTTCCGAATCCGGACGCCTCGTGATCGGGAGCGGTTGTCCCGTGGTAGACATCTGCGTGGCAGGAGTAACATTCGAAGGGGGTACCCACGTAGTCCGAGCGGACGGCTCCCTCATGACAGGCGTCACAGTCGACACGTTCGTGGGCCCCGACCAGTGGCAGAGCGGTGGAGTCGTGGTCGCGCCGCATCTGGGGCCGGTCAATCCATCCCGCAGGGGTGTGACAATCCTCGCAGACCGGACCCAGCCGACCGCGATGAATGTCCTGATGACAATCTACACAGGCCGTGCCCACGTGGGCGAACACCGGTTCCTGATGGCAATCCATACACTTGGCGTGAGAGTGGAGACCTTCGAGGTCGAACCCGGTGGACGAATGGTCGAAGTCCTGCACCCGGCCCTCTTCATCCCATGACTGTTCGGTATGACACAGCATGCAATCCAGCTTCATATCGCCGTGGGGATTGCCGGCCCGCGGGGCCTGGCCCAGAACGGTGACAGGGATCAACAGCAGGAACAGCAGCAACACCAGACGTTTCATGAGCTTTTTCCCTCCGGGTCAGGATCGTTGGTGTGGCAGTCCTTGCAGGATGTCGGAAGCGGCTTGAAGTGAAGCAGACGATCGTTCCCGGACTCCAGGGGGCGGTGGCATCCGGTACAGACAACTTTTTCGTGCCCGCCTTTGAGGGTGAAGCGGCTGTCCCGATCGTGGTCGAATTTCTCGGCCAGCCAATCCACCGTCACATGGCAACGGTCGCAGGCCACGGCCTGGCCATCGGCAGTCGTCTTGTCGGCAAACTGGTCCCGATGGACATCCTGGTGGCAACCCGCGCAGTGTCTGGCTGCTCCACTGAAAGGCAATTCGGTTCCTGATCGCTGGTGACAGGCCAGGCAATCGGCCGCGGCGTGCCGACCGTCCAGGGCAAACCCGGTCACCCCGTGATCAAACGTAACGGTCCGCCAGCTTTCCTCGGTATGGCAGGATACGCAGCCCTGTGGGGTGGTTTTTTCAGTCTGCCCCAGGTGAGGGTCCTGGTGGCAAGCAGTGCAGGAAGCAAAATCGATGGTGAGGTCGGCCGCCCTGGGATGAGGTCCCGTACCCAGGGGACGATGGCAGGCGTTGCACGGCGTGGCCTGGTGGGCTCCGGTCAATGGGTATGCGGTTTCCGCGTGGCGGGTCAGAGGGAACCGGGCGGGCCGGAATCCATCTACGGTGTGGCAATCCTCACATAAAGTCAGGCGGGCTCTCGAAACGACAGTGCCACCGTGGGCATCGCCGTGGCAGTCACTGCAGGCGTCGAACTTCGGCTTTTTCCGATCCTGGGCGTGGCAACCGGCGCAGGTCACCTTGGCGTGCCGACCTTCGAGCGGATAGCGGGTCTTCGTGTGATCAAACGAGGCCCCCTGGATCAGGAGCCAACCCGCGGTGGAATGGCACTGGCGACAGTCGGCCCCCAGTGTTCCGGCGTGGGGATCCAGGTGGCAATCCGTACAGGCGCCATGAGGCAGACTCGCAAAGACCAGGCTCGATTGTTTAGCGGCGGAATCACCGGCAGGCACATGACACTTGGCGCAATCCACAGCCTGGTGCTTGCCGTCCAGGGGGAAGGATGTCTTGCCGTGGACAAAAAGGGGCGCGGGCCGCCACCCATTCGTGTCGTGGCAATCGGTGCAGGTGCGAACCGCGGCTTCCGACTTCCCGTGCACATCCGCATGGCAGGAAGTGCAGGCCGGATCCAGGCCCAGATAGGTGCGGCCCAGATCCTTGTTTTTCGCCTTCAGACTGCTCGCGTCCACGACGTATTTGGCAAAGTGGCACTTCCGGCAATCGAGCTCGGTGTGTTTCCCTGTCTTCTCGAAACCGACGGTCCGATGGTCAAATCCTCCGGGACCGTCGGGCCAGTAGATCAAATCGTAATCCTCGCCCTGGTGTTCCACATGGCAGTCCACGCAGTTGCTGAATTCCCTCCCCGCGTGCATCCCGTGACCGCCCTGCCTCATGGCGGCGATTTCCTGGTGGCATTCCAGACATTTTTCGCCGACCTGGCGGCTGCCGAGTCTGTGGCAACTGGAACATTTCTTCAGACCGCTAAGATGGGAATGGGGACTGCTCAAAGGTCCGGGCGAGAGCTGCGCCAAGACAGGGTTATTGATACAAAATACCAGGATTACCGTGCAAATTACCCACGCCGGCGTCAGATATGTCCCCCAGGGAGGTCGCCGGCGGGAAAAATTGCCGTCAGAAATCATTGCTCCCGAATTCCCAGGTGTAACCCAGGGCCA
>DAOWLV010000226.1 GCA_030643455.1 Candidatus Krumholzibacteriia bacterium
AGGCGATGGGCGCCACGTCAAAGGAAAAATGGGGATCTGTGCTGTGATCTTCAAAATGGAAACTGCAGTTACTGATAGCCAGAGTATCCAGTGTTGCAAGCCACAGAGGAACTGGTGCAGAAGCAGAATCAGCTGATTCGGGCATGGTGGGAATCAACTCCAACCAGTTCAGAATTTTGTCCTCATCCAGCCAGGCTGTCACATCGGCCCCGTCCAGGCCAACCCGGTTCACTGCCACGGTCTGTTCCGGAAAGCGCAAAGACAGACCCGACATGGCCAGGCGCTGAACCACCAACAATTCCGGCCCACCCTGGGCGGATTGCAGATGCAGATTGGTCACCTCAGCCCCAACCTGATCCAGGCTGGCAACGATGGAATCGCCATGAACACTGAATGAGTAATCCAGATCCCAGTCCATTTCACCATCGGTGATTTCGAAGGCGACCCGCTGGTGGGCAATCTGCCAGATGTCGGTAAGGTGCATGCCATCCATGCTGAAATGTCCCTCGGAAGAGGGCGGATCGAATTTGAGCGTTCCTTCCCACGCCCAGCTCCCACCAGCAGCACCGGTGGCGGCCATGGAATAGAGGCCGTCGCGTTCCGGGATGGTGGAAAAATCTTTCAGGTCCAGATCGATGGGTGCAAAAACAGCAACTTCCGGTTCTTCGGCAGCCAGATTTGTGCCTCTCAATTCGGCGCCAACCACCAGGAATCGACCAATAATGAGCTTAGGGACAACCGGCGGTTCTTTGGCCGAATCGGCTGCGGCGTTGGCTTCAACGCGGGCCAGAATATCGACAAAACAAGGCTGACCATCGGGAAGAATTCGGGCGTGGACACGCACGCTGTCCAAGCGGATTTCACGAAATGTATGGGCCCAGCGAACCAGACTCGAAACCTGATAATCCAGGTAGACCTCACGGAAACTCATTAATGAAGAGCCATCGTCTTCAAACAGGTCAAAATCACGCAGTGAAATGCTGAGGATGTAGGGATTGACTTTCACCTGGCGCAGTGTGGCTTGGCGTCCCGTGACCTCGGTGACATTTTTTAGAATCTGTTTCTGAACAATTTTTGGAACAACAAAAAAACCGAAAAGGCTGTACAGGACGAAGATGGTAGCGACCCAGAAACGCCTTAAGCGGATAATTTTACGCAATTTTTCCATGGAAATATTTCCTTCAATAGGGTCTTTGGGTCAAACAAACTCACCCGACTAAATTCCATGATTATATAATTATTCGTCACTGTAGATTGCAATATGTTTTATCGTTCACAAACCTGAACCTGGTAAGCGATCAAAGGGGTTTAGCTTGTAGGCCTGCGTCCGTAGGGCTTGCTAGTGCACCGCGCAAAACCTGTTGCCTCAATACGTTGCCAGAAAGCAGGGGGAGCCAAATGAAGGTAAATAAAGCCTGCAAAAAGACACAACAAAGCCACAAAATAACATGAAGAGCACCCTGACTATCTTGGGTGCCCGTATAAGCCATTACTCTGCTTGAAGTTTATTGGAGCGGGCTACCGGGTTCGAACCGGCGACAACCAGCTTGGGAAGCTGGGACTCTACCAGCTGAGTTAAGCCCGCTCCGAAGTCCGAAACCTATATCCAGTCCGGTTCCCTGTCAACCAAGGCGCCCTCTCATTCGACGAATGGGCGGTTATGAAATCGTTCTCCTATAATGTCTAATCAATGCCGCTACAACCAGGAGGCCCACCGACCATGAAAAATATCATCGTTTCCAGCGCACTGGCTGCACTTGCCTTCATGTCGTCAGCCTCACCACCCATCAGTGAAGCCGCAGTGGAGCAGCTCATCTCGGGCCTGAACCAACCCGTGCGCCTGGTGGCGCCGGAAGGCGACACACGGTTGTTCGTGGTTCAACGCAACGGTCTGATCCGCATCTTCGACCAGCAAGGCATCGAACAGGGGACATTTCTCGACATCAGCGACCAGACAAACGTATTCAGCGAACGGGGATTGCTGGGGCTTGCTTTTGCGCCGGATTACGACACGACCGGACGCTTCTACATCAACTTCACCGACCTCCAGGGCGACACCCGGATCGCCCGCTTCACCGTGAGCGAAGATGACCCCGATCTCGCCGACCCAGGCAGCCAGGAAATCATCCTGACGGTGGACCAACCCGCCAACAACCACAATGGTGGCCACATCGAATTCGGACCTGACAACATGCTCTATATCGGCCTGGGGGACGGCGGCGGCACCGGTGACCCCCAGAACAGGGCCCAGAACGACCAGGAACTCCTCGGCAAGATGCTGCGTCTGGACGTGAGCGTACCGGTTGGTTATGCCGTGCCCGGGGACAATCCTTTTGTGGATCTGGCGCCCCAGGATGAGATCTGGGCCAAGGGCCTGCGCAACCCCTGGTGCTTCTCCTTCGACCGTTCCACCGGTGACCTCTATATCGCCGATGTGGGGCAGGGCCTCGAAGAGGAGATCGATGTCCAGCCGGTGTCTTCCGCCGGAGGTGAAAACTACGGCTGGCGGCTCATGGAGGGCACCCTCTGCTTCATTCCCTCCTCCGACTGCAACGACGGATCATTGACCCTGCCGGTGCACACGTATACCCATGGCGGAAATCCGAACCGCTGTTCCATCAGCGGCGGTTACGTCTACCGCGGCGCGGCGCTGCCTTCGCTGTCGGGGCATTACTTCTTCGCCGACTACTGCAGCAATCAGATCTGGAGCCTGACCTGGACCGAGTCAGGTGGCCTGAGTGCAGTGGTCGAACGCACCGACGAAATGACCCCGTCGGGCGGCTACATCTCGGTGGCATCTTTCGGACAGGACGGCCTGGGTGAACTTTACGTAATCGACCTGGACGGCGGCCGCGTATTTCGTATCGTCAGCGCCACCAGCAATGTGCCGGAGATCCCGGACCAACCCTTTCTCGCCCAGAACATCCCGAACCCCTTCAACCCCCAAACGGAAATCGCCTTCGCCGTGAAGTCCGCCGGATCCAGGGTCTCGTTGGTGGTATACGACGCCGCCGGTCACCTGGTGCGAACTCTGGTGGATGGCACTCTACCGGCCGGCGATCACCTTGCGATCTGGAACGGCACCAACAACGCCGGTGGCCGGGTCGTATCCGGACTCTACCTGTACCGGCTCGAGGTAAATGGCGTGGCCGCAAGTCGCAAGATGCTACTCCTCGAATAAACACCGGCCGAACCACGGCCCCCGATATCAACGGTTGGTTTTGCGCCAAGAGCCGTTCGGTACTTTCTTTACCCCATGATCATGCTCATCCGACCATTCCCAAAGCCGCTGGATACCCTTTTCGAATGGCAGACCGGCGACCACATCACGCACCTCGACGGCCGGCCCATCGAGGACATTCTCGATCTCTACTACTACACGCCGGAAGAAAAGGTCACCACGCTCAACATCCAGCGCAAGACGGGTGAGATGCTGCGGGTGGAAATGGACCCCGCGGACATCGACGCGGTCACCGACTGCTTCGCGCCCATGGAGTTCAAGACCTGCGCCTGCGACTGCGTGTTCTGCTTCATCGACCAGAACCCCCAGGGCATGCGGGACCAGATCTACGTCAAGGACGAGGACTACCGTTTCAGTTTCCTGTACGGCAACTACATCACCCTGACCAGCCTGGGGAAGAGGGGTATCAAACGAATCATCGAGCAGGGGATGAGTCCGCTCTACGTGTCGGTGCACGCCACGGATATCGATGTCCGCACCCGCATGCTGGGTATCAAGCGCAGGTTCGACGTGATGGAAATCCTGCGGGAACTCACCGCCGCCGGTATCGAGATCCACACCCAGGTTGTTCTTTGTCCGGGTTGGAACGAGGGGCCGATCCTGGAAAAAACCTTCCGGGATCTGGTGACCCTCGGCGCACCCGCCGACGATGACGGGAGCCCCTTCACGGCCGTCTGCGACCGGGGCCACGGCTATGACGGGTCTCAGGAAATCCCGGAATTCGAAGAAATACAGGACCGGGATGAAAGGAAACGCGGCGGGGTGAAATCCCTGGCCATCGTGCCGGTGGGACTCAGTGCCCATCGCGAGGGTCTGACCAGGCTCGATCCGGTCAGCCCCGGTCTTGCCGCCGATACGATCGCCCAGGTCGGAGTCTGGCAGGAAGAGGCCAAACAGGAACTCGGCTATTCCTTCGTCTACCTCAGCGACGAGTTCTACCTGATGGCCGAAACTCCTTTTCCGCCCGCCGAGCAATACGACGGATTTTGGCAGATCGACAACGCCATCGGCCTTTCGGTTCGTCTGAGGGACACCTGGCGCGAAGAACTTGATAGGGACGCCGAGGCTGGATCCCTGCCGCAGCAACCCTTGACCGTTTTGACCGGTGAACTGGCCGCCAAGGCCTGGCGGCGTGAATTCACCCCGGTGCTAGAAGCCACCGACGCACCTCCGGTTGAAGTGGTGGGAGTGGAAAATCGTTTCTACGGCAATTCCGTCACGGTGGCCGGCCTTCTGTCCGGCCAGGACCTGCGGCGCGCCTTGCTGCGCCTGCCGCCAGAGCCCAAACGGACTGTGGTTCTATCCCAAAGGGTACTTAACAGCGACGGTTTGACCCTCGACGGCCTGGAACTCGAGGATATCGCCAAAAAGCAACCTCACACCGTGGTGGTGGGTGAGGAAGACGGCTTCATTGATTTCTGGCGTGAACTGGGCTAGTTTCACCTCTGCCGAAACGGCCGCTTCTGCTCATCGGACCGGCCCGGATAACCCTTCCTCATCTGGAGATTGCCTTGTCTCTGCGCACGGTCGCCATCGTCGGACGCCCCAACGTGGGCAAATCGACCCTTTTCAACCGGATCATTGGTGAGAGGCGATCGGTGGTACACGAAACCCCCGGCGTTACCCGTGACCGGATCACCGAAACCACCGACTGGGCGGGGCACCCGTTCATCCTGCTGGACACCGGTGGCATCATCCCTTTCGGGGAAACCGTTTCCGAATTCGACGCCGTGGTGACCGAAATCGCCAAGATGGCCATCGACGATGCCGACGTGGTTCTTTTCATGGTCGATGGAAAGGTCGGGCCCATGGCCTGGGACCAGTCCATCGCGAAGGATCTGCGCAAGAAGGGCAAAGCGGTTGTCCTTTGCGTCAACAAGCTGGAGAAGGAAGCCGATCAACTCGCCATGCACGAGTTCTACAGCCTGGGCCTCGGTGAACCGGTCGGGATCAGCGCTCTTCACGGCCGAGGGGTGGGGGACCTGCTCGATGTGGTGGTCGAAGGCTTCCCCGCCCAGGTTGTCGAATCTCCCTGCGATTGCAAGGTGGCCATAGTCGGGCGTCCCAACGTTGGCAAATCCTCCCTGCTGAACATCCTGACCGGCCGCCAGGATGCCCTGGTCAGCGAAATATCAGGCACCACCCGTGACTCGGTGCACACTGACCTCAAATGGCATGGCAAGACCATCCGCCTGATCGACACGGCCGGCCTTCGCCGTAAATCAAAAGTCAGGGAGGCGGTCGAGGTTTTCAGCAACATGCGCACCATCCGCGCCCTGGAACAGTGCGATATTGCCGTGTTCATCGTGGATGCCGAAGCGGGTTCGGTGAGCCAGGATTCGAAGATCGCCGGCATGATCCACGACGCCGGCAAGGGTGTCATCGTCGTTTTCAACAAGTGGGACCTCATCGCCAGCAAGCTCACCAATACCCATCAGGAGTACTGGGAGAAATTCTGCCGGGACGTGCCCTTCCTGCCTTACGCTCCTTGGTTCATGGTCAGCGCCGTGACCCGCCAGCGCACGGGCAAGATCATGGAAAAGGTCTGGGAAGTTCACGAAAAC
>DAOWLV010000320.1 GCA_030643455.1 Candidatus Krumholzibacteriia bacterium
CGACGCACCCACGAGGTCGTTCTCCCGCTCCTGGATCACGAGATCGCGGAACGGAATATTGGGCACGCCGCCCTCGAGTTTCACCCAGCGCGTGCCGCCGTCGAGGGTGACGAAGATGCCGAATTCAGTTCCCAGAAACAGCAGCTCGGGTTTGACCGTGTCCTGCACCAGCCGCCACACGATGTGACGCTCTGGCAAATCGCCGCTGATGGATTTCCAGGATTTGCCGGCATTGGTACTCTTGTAGACCAGGGGCCGCAGGTCGCCACTCTTGTGCAGATCGATCACCGCATAGACCGTGTTTCGGTCGAACCTATCAGCGGTAAGATCGTTCACGTAGAAATGGCCCGGCAGCCCTTTCGGACGGCCGGCCTCGTGCCAGGTCTCTCCCCCGTCTTCGGTGACCTGGATCAAGCCGTCGTCGCTGCCCACGTAGAGCAGGTTCTCGTCCAGCGGGGATTCGGCGATATTGGTGATCGTGCCGTACATGGACATGGCCAGCAGGTCCCAGGGCGCGTCGATGCTCCACACCCGTCCCATCATCGGCCGCAACAGACGGTCTTCGTTGCGGGTCAGATCCCCGGAAACCGCGCGCCAGCTGTCTCCCCGGTCGTCACTGCGCCACAACCGTTGACTGGCCAAATAGAGCCGTGCCGGGTCATGCCTGCTGATCAGGATGGGCCCGTCCCAGTTCCAGCGATCCTCGGGCTCACCGGCGCCCGGCACCGGCCGGATGGGCAGCACCTCGCCGGAACCACGGTCCACCCGCCAGTAATTGCACTGCTGTAGGCTGGAGTAGATGATATCCGGATTTGTCGGGTCGATGGCCGGCTGATGGCCGTCGCCGAACAGGGTCACCCGCCAGTCGGCGTTGCGCAGGCCGTGCACGTTGTCGTTCCGGGAGAGGCCGTACTGGGTGTTGTTGTCCTGTGTGCCGCCGATGATGTGATAGAAGGGTTCGTCGTAGTCCACGGCTACCTTGTAGAACTGGGTCAGCGGCAGGTTGGCCGCGAATTTCCAGTTCTTGCCCCGGTCCCACGTTTCGTAGATGCCGCCGTCACAACCGGCCAACAGGTAGTCCGGATCGGTGGGGCTGAAAACCAGGGCGTGGTTGTCCACGTGCTTGTGTTCCTCGCCGACCGGCTGGAAGGTCAGGCCGCCATCGTCGGTGTAGGACATTTTCACATCCATGAAGAAGACCAGATCGAAAGCATGGGGACTGGCGAAGATCTCGGTGTAGTAGTGGGGACCGGTGCCGCGGGCCACCTTGTCGCTGCGCTTTTCCCAGCTTTCCCCGCCGTCCGTCGAACGCCAGAAGCCACCCTTGCGCGCCCCCAGTTCGATAGAAGCGTACATCACCCCCGGTTGCTGCGGCGAGACGGCCATCCCGATCTTGCCCATATCTTCGGTAGGCAGCCCGGTCTTCAGCTGGCACCAGGTGCGGCCACCGTCGGTGGATTTGTGGATGCCCGACTCGGGGCCGCCGTCCATCAGCGCAGCCACGTCACGGAAGCGTTGCCAGGTGCTGGCGTACAGCACGTCGAAATCGAAGGGATCCATCAGGATCTCGTTCACGCCGGTGAATTCTCCACCGCCGAGAACCTTCTCCCAGTTGGCGCCTGCGTCGGTGCTCATGTACAGTCCGCGTTCGCCCCCACCCGACCACAAGGGACCCTGGGCCGCCACGAAAACCACATTCGGGTCTTCCGGATGCACCAAGATGCGCCCGATATGTTCACTCTTTTTCAGTCCCAGGTTCTCCCACGTCTGGCCACCGTCCCGGCTGCGGTACACGCCGTCGCCGTAACCGACGTGCCGTCCGCTGATGTTCTCGCCGCTGCCGACCCAGATGGTATTCGGCTGGTGCGGATCGATGGTCAGGCACCCGATGGAATAACTGCCCTGGTCGGTGAAGATGGGCTGCCAGGTCGTGCCGCTGTTGACCGTCTTCCACACGCCGCCGCTGCCGGCGCCCACGTACCATGTGCCTCGATCGCCCGGGTCAACGACGATATCCGCAATTCGGCCCGACATCAGGGCGGGCCCCAGGCTGCGCAACTCGAGGCCCGAAAGAACCGAAGCGTTGAGGGGAGACTCCTCTTCTTCGGCAGCGGCCCCGGCCGCCACAGGGGCGGCGCCCAGCAGAAGGGTGAGGAACAGGGCAAACAAGGGAACGGAAGTCGGGATCCGGGAGGTCAGCAAGAGAAGTCTCCTTTGGAGGTATGCCGGGCTCACCACTGGCCCGGCGCGTGCAAAATAGCACGTTTTTGGGTCGGGTTGTGTATTTTGTCGCGGGTATCGCCAGCGGTCAAGTGTCTACTGGTGTGAGGGAAACCCGGACATGATATAGTGGCCCATCTGGCACACTGCAATCCCGGGAGGATCGAGATGCAACCCTTGAACAGACGGCATTTCATGCAGACAGGAGCCTGGATGGCCGCGATGGCCCTGACCAGTGGTGGAACTCGATCATCCCGGGCCCAGGAAGGAGACGTCGTGGACCCATCCGCTTCCATCGTACGATTCCATGGTGATGGACTTTCGCTCACGCCGTCCGAGACGGCGGCCCTGCTGCAGAAGTTGACCGCCAGATCCGACTTCGTCCCGGACCGCTATTCCCGCGGCGGTGTCGTCGAGGTTCTCGAGACCAGGATCGCCCGGATGCTGGGCAAGGAACGGGCGGTCTTCATGCCTACCGGTACCCTGGCCAATCACCTGGCCGTGCGCGCGCTGTGCGCCACACGCGGTCGGCGGGTCATCGCCCAGGCCGACAGCCACCTCGTCAACGACGCCGGGGATTGCGCCCAGACCCTGAGCGGCCTGAACCTGATCCCGCTGGCTCCCGGACGGACCTGCTTCACGGCGCAGGATGTGGAGGAAGTCCTGGCTCGAACGCGGGACGGGCGCGTCGCCAACCGCGTCGGGGCGCTTTCCATCGAATCGCCCGTTCGCCGTCTCGACAACGCCGCGGTGCCCTTGGCCGAACTGGAAGAGATCGTCGCCCCCGCCCGGGAAGCTGGTGTCGGGCTGCATCTGGACGGCGCGCGCCTGCCGCTTTACTCGCCTCATCTGGGAGTCGAACCCGCCGCCGTCGCCGCACTTTTCGACACGGTCTACGTTTCCCTGTACAAGTGCTTCAGCGCTCCCTCGGGAGCCGTGCTGGCCGGACCCGCCAGTCTGCTCGACGACCTCTATAACCCCCGGCGCATGTTTGGTGGAGGCATGCCGGAGGTCTGGCCTTTTGCCGCCGTGGGCCTCCACCACATCGACGATTACCCCGCGCTGGCGGCGCGGACCCTGGCGCTGGCCGAGGATCTGTTCGCGCGCCTGAAGGCCGATGGGCGATGTAGCGTGGAGCGGGTTCCCGGCGGCACCAACGTTTTCCGCCTGAGCCTGGCGCAGGGAGACCCCACGGACTGGCGGAACAAGCTCCAGAAGCGCGGTGTGGAACTCCCCGAACCCGATTCAGAGACGGGCGTGTTCACCTGCAAGATGAATCCCACCTGGGTCCGTTCGACCGCTGACGGGTTGGAACGAGAGCTGCTGGACAGCCTCTGAGTCGGGGAACCGGGAGCCACCTCTCCCACCTTGATTTAGTATGTTGCTGGGGGATACGACTCATGTCACAGCTGGGATTCATGCCTTAGGCTTACCCCGGCGTGCCTTTGGGAACGGCCTTTTATGTTGTCCATGGCATTACCTGACAACATATTTATTTACTTTACTGAGTTTTTGACAATAAATTTCTTGTCAAATATATTTCAACGACCAATTTGAAATATTAACACATTGAAAACAAACAAGATAGATCCCAAAAGTCCCCCCGGGGGGACTTTTGGGAAACAACCTCTTGAAAACAAATGAGTTAAAAATCCAGGTTCAACCTGGAGGTCCAAACCGACCAAGCACAATTTCAGAGACCCAACCTAACGGAACCGGGCCTTGAAGCTTCCCCATGAGTCAGCCTCGACCCCGATCGGCCCGCAACCGACGGCCCAGGCACCGATCTGATCACATTCGGGATTGGGGGCCGTGCCCGGAGCACAGGGCGAGATCTCCTGCAGATGAAGGTCGTCCTGGCCCAAGTCGCAAAACAATGGATCCAGGGCGATGTTTCCAGCGACGCCCAGCTGATCGGCGATGGGCCCGACCCAGTCGCCCCCGGTGTTGCCGAAGAGGTCGCAGCAGACGAGATCCATCTGGCCGCCAGCCACATGAACCCCGGCCCCCTCCAGATTGAAGGCCACAAGACACCGTGTCAGGGTGACGCCGGTGAAGGCGTCCACACTCAGGGCGGCGCCCAGCGGCGCCTGATTGCGTACGAAAGTGCAGGCGGTCAGCTGCGTGCCAAGGTCATGATGGCTGTAGAGCGCCCCGCCCTC
>DAOWLV010000128.1 GCA_030643455.1 Candidatus Krumholzibacteriia bacterium
AATTTCCTGGAAGGCCTGGTGGGCATTTATGATGCCATGACCAAAACTATTTCCCTCTCCCTCCATTTCTCCATAGGAAGAGAGGGCATCATTACTGGGTTTCCGGCAGCCATCTTTCAGGGCCCGGACGATTTCCGTGGCCCCGAGCTGGGGAGCCTCGCACCACATGACCGACGCCAGGCCGCTCACGAAGGCAGTGGCGGGGGATGTCCCGTTGATATACTCATAACTGTTCATTTTACTGGTCGACCAGATTTTCGACCCGGGGGCGTAGACCATATCGCCAAAAACATGTTTCCAATGGGTTTTGTCGTTCTGTGTTGTTGCCCCGACTACGATGACGTGACCGGAATAATTACTATTGGAGGCCCCGAGTTCCGCCGGTTCGGCCAGACCATGGGCGTTTCTGAGGGCGACACAGGCGATTGCTCCGCTTTCTATGACCAAATTGAAGATATCATCAAGCGTACCGGGTTCAACGGTATCGTCAGTGGTTTGAAGACTCAGATTTATGACCAACTTTTTTGCCGGGACGAATGTTTGCACGTATTCTACGGCATCCTTGACGCCCAAATGGACCAGGGCCTTTGTGGACAGGAATTCGGATTCCTCCGTATCCTCTTGCCCTGTCCAGTGAAGGGCCTTGTAAGCGAATACGTGGGAGGCCCAATTGATCCCAGCAGTGCCGATATAGACATCGGACTCCCCATTATCATCGTTTCCGAATAAATTATCCTGTTTGGCGGCGATGATGCCGGCCAATTTAGTGCCGTGGGCGGCAGAATAATCGTCCCGGGGCCACCGCGCTTGGTTGACATAATCCCAGCCCGCGATGAACCGCTTTCCGTCGAGGTCCTCGTGCTTGAGATGCGTCTTGAGATTTTCGTGGAGGCTCAAGGCAGTCTGTGGCCGAGTCTCGGACAGGGGAACGCCGGAATCCAGCAGGGCGATGACCACGTCCTCGGTTCCCGTCTGAATATCCCAGGCCGGGAACATTTTCATGAATCGAGGGCCCCATGATTCCTTGACGTGGTTTGCCTCGATCATCGGGTCCTTGGGGATCAAGCAAGGAGCCATGGGCAAGTCGGGTTCCGCGTATAACGTGTCGTTATGGTCATGCAGGTTGTCCACGATCTGCAATAGCTTATCATCAGGAATGCTGACCTTGAAATAGGTCCAAGCCCCGATGGGCTGGCCCACGACTTCATATTTATTCACCCCTATGATCGAATCCAGCATGGGGGCCGTTCCCTGAGGTGACAGGTAATTCAATTTCCTGAATTTGACGATGAGGTGATGGGCGCGAAACCTAATCCATTTTCTGCGACTGTTCCTTTTGGTAACAAATCCAAGTGATTTGATTGGCATGACAAACTCCCCCCGAAAATCGATTCGAATATGTGGGACATTCTCGCTGAATGTTGCATCCCCATTATCTTACAACCCCTTACATAACAACATCAAATTTTGATAATCGCCAGTGAACATTCCGTGGCTCATCGGTCCGAACCGCAAACTGAGATTCGGTTCAGGATGCAATGAGCCGGATTTGCTGGTATTGTAATTCCGAAAGTGAATCCGCCGGGGGGCTTGTCCTGGATTAGCAGGACTGGCCATTATCCGGCCCGACCAAGGGAGTACTCCATGCCCTGGAAAACGCTTGTCGTCATCCTGGCTCTCGTTACATTCGCCCTGTTGCCCCAACTCGCCGCTGCCCACTGCCAGGTCCCGTGTGGCATATACGATGACGCCGCCCGCTTCGACCGCATGTACGAAGACGCCGCGACCATCGAAAAGGCCATGGTGCAGATGCAGGACCTGGCCGGCAAGACCGATGCGCAGAGCGCCAACCAGCTCACCCGCTGGATCATCACCAAGGAAGCCCACGCGTCAAACATCATCACCACCGTGTCGGAATACTTCCTGACCCAGAAGGTCAAACCGGTGGCCGCCGATAATGAGGGCCACGCGGCCTTCCTGATCAAGCTGGAGGACCACCACCTGGTGATGAACGCGGCCATGAAAGCCAAACAGAAAAGCGATCCCGAGGTAGTGGGAGCCTTGCGTGCGGCGCTGGACCAGATGGGCAAGCACTATGATCTGAAACACGACCACGAGTAGATTCGGGGGCGCCCGATCATTTTGTGGTGAAACCCGGAGGTATAAGATGAAAACCAGTCTGATCCTGATCCTTTTGGCCCTGGTTGTGACAGGGATGGCGGCGTGCTCCGGAGGCGACCAGGGCAATGGCGAAGCCGGGGAAACAGCGGCCGTGGACAAGGCTGAAAAACCTGCGAAAATGATTCCCGCAACCAGCACCGTAGCGGAGACCGAACAGAATCTGGAAGTATGCCGGGCTGCAACCAAAAAGCTGGGCGGCGCTCTCAAATCGGCACTGATGAGTGCCATGGGCAAGGACGGCCCGGCCGGCGCGATGAACGTCTGTCACGATGAGGCTGAGGCTATCGCCAACCAGATCTGTGAGGAAGATGGCCTGGTGATCGGCCGGACCAGCCGGAAGTTCCGCAACCCTCATAATGCTCCGGACGCGTGGGAGAAGGCGGGTCTGGAGACCCTCGAAGCCCGGATTACCGCGGGCGAAAAGCCCCAGGATCTGGAATTGTGGGCCACCCTCACCGACGCCGACGGTGGGCGCATCTTCCGTTACCTGAAGGCCATCGGGACGGGACCGCTGTGTCTGAAGTGCCATGGAGACGAACCGACGGGGGATGTCGCCAGGATACTGGCCGATCTGTACCCCGAGGACCAGGCGCTGGGGTTCGCGAAAGGAGACTTGCGGGGGGCCTTCACGGTTCAGCTCGAATTGCCGCCGTCTGGAGAATCGGGCAGCTGATATCGTCGGCCGCCTCTTGCGCCGGAGGGGTCCATCCCTTTCATTAGCCTGACCATGGCCCTCATCGATCTGAAAAACGTGACCCTCGCTCTGGGTGGTCCTCCGGTTCTGGACAGCGTCAACCTGCGCGTCGAGAAGGGGGAGCGCATATGCCTGCTTGGCCGCAACGGCGAGGGAAAATCGACCCTGCTGCGGCTGCTGGCCGGGGCGATTAAGCCCGACAGCGGTGAAATCATCCGCCAGGGGGGCCTGAGGGTGGGAAGGTTGACCCAGGAGCTTCCCCGGGATATTTCCGGGACCACCCACGAGGTCGTGGCCGGGGGCTTCGCCGCCGCGGGGATCCCGGACCCGGACTGGGAGCACAGCCACGTGGTTGACCAGGCGATCACCCGTGCGGCCCTGGATCCCACTGCCGATTTCACCACCCTGTCCACGGGAAACAAGCGGCGGGTGCTGCTGGCCCGGGCCATGGTCATCCGGCCCGACCTCCTGTTGCTGGATGAACCCACCAACCACCTGGACATCGATGCGATCAAGGGACTGGAGAAGGACCTCCGTCGATTTTCCGGCACCCTGATCTTCGTGACCCATGACAGGGCCTTTCTGCGCAACCTGGCCCAGAGAATCCTCGAAATGGACAGGGGCAGGGTGCGGGACTGGACCTGCGATTACGAAACTTTCCTGCGGCGCCGCGAAGAAGCCCTGCGGGTGGAGCAGGCGCAAAACGCCGAGTTTGACCGCAAGCTGGCCGAAGAAGAGATCTGGATCCGTCAGGGAGTCCGCGACCGGCGCACACGCAACGAGGGGCGCGTGAAGGAACTGAAACGCCTGCGCAAGGAACGCCAGGACCGCCGGCAACAGATGGGCAACGTCCGCCTGACCCTGCAGGATTCCGTCCGTTCAGGGAAGCTGGTGGTCCGGACCCGCGACCTGGCCTACTGGTGGGGCGACAAGCTGATGGTCCGGGATTTCTCCGCGCTGATCCAGCGGGGCGACCGGATCGGAATCCTGGGCCCCAACGGTTCGGGCAAGACCACGCTGCTGCGGTTGTTGCTGGGTGATCTCCAGCCCGCTTCTGGAACTGTGGAAACGGGTTCCAATCTGCAGGTGGCCTATTTCGACCAGCAGCGCGACCAGCTGGATGAGACCAAAACGGTGCTGGAGAATGTCACCGATGGACACGACCGGGTCCTGTTCAACGGTCGGTCCATCCATGCGATTACCTACCTCAAGAATTTCCTCTTTACCCCGGACCGTGTCAGGGCGCCCATTTCCCACCTGTCCGGAGGCGAGCGCAACCGGTTGCTGCTGGCCCGGCTTTTCACCCGGCCGGCGAATCTGCTGGTCCTGGACGAGCCCACCAACGACCTGGATCTCGAGACGGTCGAACTGCTGGAAGAACTGGTGGCGGACTTCGACGGGACGCTGCTGCTGGTCAGTCACGACCGGGAATTCCTGGACAACGTGACCACCAGCACCCTGGTCCTGGAGGGCGTCGGCCGCATCAGCGAAACGGTGGGTGGCTATTCCGACTGGGCCCGGACTTCCCGGAGTGTCAAGACCCATCAAGGCAAGTCAAAGCCGCACAACAACAAAGGCGAGTCCGGGCCTTCCCGGGGAATGCAGCCAGGGGCCAAAGCTCGCCGCCTCAGCTGGAAGGAAGGCAAGGAACTGGAATCCCTGCCCTTGCGGATAGAGGAGCTGGAAACCAGGCAGGCCGAGCTTCATGCCCTGATGGCTGATCCGGCCTTCTACCAGGATGCGGGGGACCGTGTCGCCACCGCCAAGGATGAGCTGGCGACCGTGACTGCGGATCTGACTAGGACCTATGAGCGTTGGGAGGAACTCGAAGGACTGGAATCCTAGGAACCCGGGGGAGATTTTCCTTCATGTTTTGAATTTAACACTCCCCATTTGCTGGCGTTTGGGAATACACGGGTATACATTTCCCAGTTACAGTTAAGTGACGCGGCCCGGGGGTGATTTCCAGTCCCCGAGCCACTCCGCCCGGCCCTGTTTCGCGGTCGGGATTGGCCATTAACTCGAGTCCCTCACCCATTGTTTTCAGGATGCTTTGAAAGGGTCCGAAGATGGTGGTAACTGAGGACGAGGAGGCGACCCGAACGTCATGTCTTCCGAACTCATCAGACAAGACGATGTCACCATCCGCTTCGCCGGCGACTCCGGCGACGGGATGCAGCTGACTGGTACGCAGTTCACCGAAACCACCGCCAAGGTGGGGAACGACCTGGCCACCTTTCCCGATTATCCCTCCGAGATCCGCGCCCCGGTGGGCACTCGGGCCGGGGTTTCGGTCTATCAGATCCATTTCAGTTCCCGCGATATCTACACTCCCGGCGACGCCCCGAGCGTGCTGGTGGCCATGAACCCCGCGGCCCTGATCACCAACTACAAGGATCTGCAACCAGGCGGGATCATTCTGGCCAACACCGGCGCCTTCACCGAGAAGGACCTGAAAAAAGCTGAACTGGACAGCAACCCGCTGACCGACGGCACCCTGTCGGGTTTCCGGGTCATCCAAGAGGACATCAACCAGCGCACCATCGAAGCCCTGGCGGAAACCACCCTCGGGAAAAAGGACGTTCTTCGCTGCAAGAACTTCTACACCCTGGGCATGATGTACTGGTTGTTCAGCCGGCCCATCGAGCCGACGCTCGAATGGCTCAATGTAAAATTTGCCAAGAAACCGGAACTTGCGGACGCCAACCGTCGCGCCCTGAAAGCTGGTTACAATTACGCCGAGTTGCTGCGCCTGTTCCAGGGCCGTTATGACGTGCCCAAGGTCGAAAATGCCCCACCGGGTACCTACAGGAACGTTATGGGCAACCAGGCGTTGGCGATCGGTCTGGCGGCGGGTGCCCAGATGGCGGGCTTGAAGGCCTTTCTGGGTTCCTATCCCATCACGCCGGCCACGGACATCCTGCAGTACATGTCACTGATGAAGAACTACGACGTGATCACCTGCCAGATGGAGGATGAGATCGCCGGAGTCTGCACCGCCATCGGCGCGTCCTTCGCCGGCCGATTGGGCATGACGACGACCAGCGGACCGGGCCTGGCGCTCAAGACCGAGGCCATCGGTCTGGCGGTCATCACGGAATTGCCGCTGGTGGTTGTCGACGTCCAGCGCGCGGGTCCTTCGACAGGCCTGCCGACCAAGGTGGAACAGGCCGACCTGCTGCAGAGCATGTTCGGCCGCAACAGCGAGGCCCCTTTGCCGGTGCTGTCCTGCGCCACCCCTGCGGATGCTTTCGAGTGTGCCGTGGAAGCCTGCCGGATCGCCACGCAGTACATGACGCCGGTGATCCTGCTGAGCGACAATTACATCGCCAACGGGGCCGAGCCGTGGAAGCTGCCTGACATGGAAAGCCTGGAGCAGTTCCCGGTCGAGTTCGTGACCGATCCCGAAGGGTTCACTCCCTACAAGCGGGACGACAAGCTGGCCCGCGGCTGGGCGAAACCCGGAACGCCGGGTCTGGCGCACCGGATCGGCGGCCTGGAGAAGGACAGTGTTACGGGCAATGTCAGCCACGACCCGGACAACCACCAGGTCATGGTCGATCTTCGTCTGGCAAAGGTCAACGGCATCGCCGACTCCATTCCGACACCGGAGCTCAACGGCCCGGACTCTGGCGAACTGCTGGTCGTGGCCTGGGGTTCGACCTACGGCGCCTCCCGCGCCGCCGTGGAAAGGCTGCAGAAGGACGGCGTGGCCGCCACGCACATGCACATGCGCCACCTGCGTCCCTTCCCTCACGGTCTGGCGGATATCTTCCGGAATTTCAAGCGGATCATCGTGCCCGAGCTTAACATGGGGCAACTGGCCTTCGTGTTGCAGGCCGATTTCCCGGAATTCCGGTTCGAGAAGTACAACAAGGTCAAGGGCAAGCCCTTCCAGGCGCGAGAGCTCAAGGCCTATTTTGAAAAATTGCTGGAGGAGAAGTCATGAGTGATGTCCAACAGTTGAAAGGCAAGGACTTCAAGTCCAACCAGGAAGTGCGCTGGTGCCCGGGTTGCGGTGATTACTCGATCATCAACAGCGTCCAGTCGGTTCTCGCGGAGCTCGGCCGGGACAAGGACAACGTGGTCATGGTGTCGGGTATCGGCTGTTCCAGCCGGTTTCCCTACTACATGGACACCTACGGGTTCCACAGCATCCACGGCCGGGCCAACGCCATCGCCACGGGTGTGAAGGTCGCCAACCCCGATCTGGAAACCTGGGTGATCACCGGTGACGGCGACGGCCTGTCCATCGGCGGCAACCACATGATCCACTCGCTGCGGCGCAACGTGAACCTGAAGATCATCCTGTTCAACAACGAGATCTACGGATTGACCAAGGGCCAGTATTCGCCCACCACGCCGCAGGGCCAGAAGACCAAGACCTCCCCCTTCGGGTCGGTCGACGCCCCCTTCCATCCCCTGCAGCTGGCGCTGGGCGCCGGGGCGACCTTCGCGGCCCGGACACTCGACGTGCGGCCCAAGCACATGAAGGCGGTCCTCAAGGCTGCCGCCGAGCACAAGGGCGCGGCGTTCGTTGAGGTCTGGCAGAACTGCGTGATCTTCAACGATGGTTGCTTCAAGGAATGGAGCGAAAAGAAGGTCCGCGACGACCAGACGGTGGACCTGGTCGCCGGCCAGCCGATGATTTTCGGCGCGGAAAAGGAAAAGGGTCTGCGGGCCGAGGGGTGCCACATCCAGGTGGTCTCCGCCGACGAGGCCTCCATCTGGGATCCCACCGTCGAATCACCCGGACCGGCCTTCCTCATGTCACAACTGGACAAGGATCCTTCCATGCCGAGGCCCTTCGGGGTTTTCCGGCAGGTGGAGGCACCGACCCTGGACGAGCTGGTCCATGATCAGATCACCGAGGTGACCGAAAAGCAGGGTGTGGGTAGTCTCAAGGACCTGATCTACACTCCCGATTCCTGGGAAGTGAAGTAGGTCCCGACCGCGGGCCGTATCTGACGGACAATAAAAGAGGCGCTCCTTCGCGGGGGCGCCTCTTTCTGTTGGTGCGCCCGGCAGGGCGCACGCTCTTGGAGGTGCAAGTCCTCTACAGACCCGAC
>DAOWLV010000455.1 GCA_030643455.1 Candidatus Krumholzibacteriia bacterium
GTCGAAGTCGGGCCGCACCAGGATCTCGCGCTCGGCCCCGCCGATGACCTCGGCCTGGCTGACCCCGTTGATCTGTTCGAGGGCGGGCTTGACGACTTCGCGCGCGAACTCCGTCATCCGCGCCATGGGATTGTCTCCGTGCAGGACCATGATGGCGATGGGCCTGGCGCTGGGGTCCCAGCGAAGGATCAGGGGCCGGTCCGCATCCTCGGGGAAATCGTCGCGGTATGAAACCCGGTCGATGGCCTCGCGCAGGTGAAGGTTGGCGAAGTCCATCTCCGTGCCCCACTCGTACCGCACGGTGATGGTGGACACCCCCTCGCGCGTCTTGGATACCACGCGGCGCACGCCGGCCAGTCCGGTGATGACTTCTTCCAGGGGCTGGGTCACCAGCCGCGTCAGATCGTCGGCGGGCGTGTCGGAGTAGTTGGTGATGACCGTCAGGTTGGGATAGTTGATCGAAGGAAGCAGATCCACCGACAGCCTCTGTCGGGCCTGGAAACCGATCAGTACCAGGCCGGCAAACAGCATCAGGATGGCCACGGGTCTGCGGACGGCCGTCTGGATGATCATTTCTTCGCGACCTCACCGAAGTTGGCGAAGTCCCACTTGTCATCCGGAGGTATGCGTTTGCGCACCTTGATCCTGGCTTCGTGGGCCAGGGTCAGGTGATCGCTGACCACCACTTCGTCGCCGGGGCTCAGCGAGCCACCGCTGTGCACCTTGAGGATCTCGACCCACTGTTCGTTCTCCAGCCCGATGTCCACGTACAGCCAGCGCGCCCGGTCGTCTTCCCTTTTGAAGACCAGGGGGCGGTTGTCGCGGATGAGCAGGGCGGCTTTCGGCGCCAGCAACCTGTCCTTGTAGACGATGCCGGCGATCTGGGACCGCACGAACATGCCCGGACGGAAGCGTCCTTCCGGGTTCTTGAACCGGATGAGGATCTCGCAGGTACGCGTGGTCTCATCCAGGGTGGGGCTGATCACATCGATGACGGCACGCAGGGTGTCGCCGGTGGCCGGTATCGACAGCAGGACCGGGCGGCCAGTCGCGAGGTGGCCCAGGTCGGCCTCCAGCACGTTCAGGGAAGCTTCGAGATTGCTGTTGTTGAAGATCGTGCAGACCGCTGCGCCGGTGGTCACGATCTCACCTTTCACCACGGTCAACCCCTGGACGATTCCCGCGAAGGGGGCGCGGATCCGGGTGTATTCCAGGTTCAGATTGGCCCTTTCCTCGGCCATGCGGGCCTCGGCCAGCCCGGTGCGCTGCTGGAAGACGGCCTCGCGGAAGGCTCCCTTCTGCAGGGCGTTCATCTCCAGTTCGAGGAGCCGGTTCTGGAACTCCTCGCGCGTGATCGTGCCCTTGTCGCGCAGGTTTTCCAGATCTTTTCTGGCGTCGGTGAAATCCCGGACCGCCTGGTGATTCACATGGAACGTGTCCGCTTCGGCGGCCATCTGGCTGAGGGCCTGCAGGTGTCGGTAGCGGGTTTCCTCCAGGGAGATCTCGAATTCGCGCGGATCGATCCTGGCCAGGATCTGGCCCTTGCGGACACGGTCACCCTCCCGCACCAGGACATCCACCAGTTCCCCGCCGACCTTGGTCTTGATCACCACGGACTGGGGGGTGCGGATGGCGCCGTCCGCAAAAACCGGCAGCACGAGGTCGCCCTTGCGCATGGCCCCGATGTTCACCTTGATGGATTTTTCCTTCTTGGGCTTCTTTTTGGTCTCACTGGTATCCGCGGTGGCGGTCAAGCTGTCGCCCGCGGCGGTCGAATCGGCGGCGGAGCCGTCACCGCCGGATCCCAGGCAACCTCCCATCGTCAGCAGGATATATCCCGCCAGAAGACAGATGACAACCGTGGCGCTCCGCGAACGGATGATGTCGAGGGGGGTCTGCATGCTCAGCCTTTCCAGAAATCGGTCGGGTGTGATGCGGGCAGCTCAACCTGCCCGCACCTCGGAATATTGAGGGATCATGAACCCTGTCGGTAACAGATGACTTCAAGCGGCTGGGCTTCGGATTCGCCGCCATCTTCCTCGCTGCTGATGGCCTGCTGGCCCAGGAAGGCATCCAGGGCGCCGACCACAACGAGTATCACCCCGTCCGGCTGCAGGAAAAGGGCGTCCTGCTGGGCATTGTAGTTCCCCGGCAGGGCCACCTGCTTCTCGAACTTGCCGTCGGGTGTGAACACGTCGAGAACCAGCCAGCTTCCTTCCGGGACGGATTTGTCTGCATCGCCGGGCTGGACCCAGAGCCGGCCGTCGTCAGTCACCCACATGCCGCCGATGGCCGGCGCCGTATCTTCGGTGCCTATGTTCTTGGGTGGAGTGGGATAGTAGGCGCCCACCGCCTTGATGATCTTGTAGGCCGTCTTTTTTTCCTGGCTGTTTCGCGGGGCCTGCTCGTACTGGCGGGTGATGGTCCTGATCAATTCGCCGGCGGATGTCATGACCTGGATTTCGTAGGAGTCACGGCCGACCGCAACGTAGATGTTCCCCTCCGGACCCACGGCAACCCGGCTCCAGATGAAGTCCAGCCCCTCTTCAGTCAGTTCGAAGTCGTTGTAGTCGATGGAATTCTCTTTTTCCACCAAAGCCGTTTCTTCGTTTCCCTCACCCGAGCAGCGGGAAAGAAAGTAGGTCTGACTGCTGGCACCGGTGCCGGAAAAGGACATCCGGATGCCGACCAGAAGCATGCCGTCCGGAAGGTCGAAGCCGCGGTTCAGGACCGCGAAC
>DAOWLV010000158.1 GCA_030643455.1 Candidatus Krumholzibacteriia bacterium
GTGTCGGTGGGGGCCGGAGGGCAAAAGGCCGGCTGGGCCCAACCACAAGCCAGAAGGCCCACCGTCAGAAGAAGGACCACATGAAGGGCAAAGGAAGGCTTGGCGAAGAACCTCTTGCCGGGAATAAACTCAAGGGCCCTGGTCTCCATAAAGGATGTCCTCTCGATTGTTTGAAGCCAAATCATCCAGAAAGTCCTGTAACACCTTGTTAGCCAGAGGCACGAGGGCATGGATCCTGCCGCCCTGGAACATCCCTTCCCCATCGCTGCCCGCACCCTGCAGCTCTTCCATCATGTAGAGATTGCCGTCCTGGGGCGACATGGCCCTGATACCCAGAGCGAATTCCGGCACCGTCAGGGCGGGCATCCCCCGGGCGACATCAAATTTTTCCACCGTCCCGGTGACAACCCGGCAGGCGCCGAAACTGGCCAGGATCGACTGGGCACTTTTCTGGTCCACCCCGCCCCGGTTGATGATCTCCAGCGTCAGACCCAATTCCCGGATAAATCCCGGTTCCACAACAAAATAACCCTGCGCCAGGAGGCGGGAAAGGACAATGTTGGTCACGATATCCCCGGCATTGGGAGTATTTGAGTAATTGTCGAAGGGAATAAGGGCCACCTGGAAACAACCCCGGTAGGACATGCGGGGGACTATGTCGGTGGGCAAGGGAAAAAGGGTGTCAATGGCCCTTTGCATGGCGATGTTCGCCAGCACTTCGATAGAGGTGATCCGCCCCAGACCCAGCGCCTGGGTGAAATCGTCACCCGTCAGGCCCACGCTGACCGCGCTGATCAGGACTAGGCTCTCCAGGTCGAGAACCCGCAGGGAAAGACCGATTTCCGGATTGGTCTCCGTCCGGAGAATATCCCACGATCCCAGGAGCACGTACTTGGCCTTTGTTTCCCGGTACAGAATCCCTGCCCCCTCGAGACCGATCCAGCCCCGGCTTCGGATCCTATGCTCGCGGAGCAACGGTCGCAATTCATCACTGGAACGGTAGGTAACACCGAGTTGGTCGAGGTAATGGTGCAGCCTTGGCGTCAGCAGGTTGTGGGCCTCCACTTTTTCGGAGTAGTTGACCACCGGCAGGATGAGGAATTCCGGGGGCAGCGAATCGGTGGCCGCCACGGCGGCAGCCTGGGCCAGCGTATCGACCGCCGCATCCTGCCCGCGGACCGGCGCCCAGACCAGCAGTGCCAGACCGAGTGCAACCCAACCGGATTTACGAATGATGTTCATTCCAACCTGTCAATCCATGAGGGTGTCGAGACACCCGTCGATGCAACGCCGCATGACTTCACTGGGAGACTTCTGTCCCGTCCCGAACAGCGTGGACCAGAAACTGGCGCTGTCCTCGGTATTGGTCGCAGACCACACCGTGGCGCCGGTTTCCGTTTCCAGGAGACGGACCACCACGGTCACGACGCTGACGGTGGTGGCTCCCGAACGGATGGAAGTGGCTTCACTCAAAGACCCGAGAAAAACACCCTGAACCCCTAGTTCCTGGCCCAGGGTGATCACCTGTTCCTGGGTCAACTGGGCCGTGGAAACGAGACCGAATTTTTCTAGAGCGCGGGAAACCTCTCCAGGCTCCACGACCTCGAAGGCCTCGGTCGCAAGCAGGGCCGTCGTGAAATATCGGGTTGCCTTGGAGCCGGCGGCCGGATCGTTCGAAAGGTTTTCGAAATAAACCACCGCGATCTTTTCGACGAAGGCGAAGTCGAAATCCGGGTGGACGAATTTCGTGGGACCCATCCCCCCGCAACCCATCACAAAGACCAGTGCCGCCGCAAGCAGACCAGCAAGGAATAATCTCATGACTCTAACCGTTTCCGGGGTCTAGAAACTCCATCTGAACCCCTGTTGAAATGATACGGTCCTGGCTCCCCCGGTTCCGGAGAAATCCACTTCCGCCAACCGAAAATACAAATTGCTGCGGTTGCTGAGAGCCCAGTTCAGGTTTGCGCTCTTGCGCAGGGACGTTGTGCTGTCATCTTCCAGGATTTCATAGAGCTGGACTGATAACCGCACACTGGGAAGGATGTTCCAGCTCACCAGGTAGTCCTGGATCAAGACCCTGATGGCCTGTTTGGTGCTGCGCAAGGTGGCCCGCACATAGACATCCCGGGTCACCCGCCATTCGAGGCCGAGATTGGTGAAGCGGCGGACTCTCTGGCCTGCGATCCCTTCCTCGTGGGTTTCCTGGTAATTGTAATCCAGGATGAGGTCCAGGGACCGGAAAATCGCCGCATCGAAGCCCCCGCGGACGTGCCAGGTCCGGAATTCCCTGCTGAAGATGTAGTCGTCAAACCAGGATGCGCCACCCCCGAGTGACAGGTCCAGGTCCGGCAACACCGTGGCGTTTCCCTCCAGGACGCTGCTGAGGATGTTCTGACTCTTGATTCCATCCAGGTAGTTCAAACGGTCGCTCAGGGAAAAGGAACCACGCAGGGTCTCCAGGGGATCGAACATCATGGTATAACCGAGCATGTTGTCGACCAGGATTGGTTGGGGAGTCTGGCCTCCCTGCCGTGACAGGTCCAGACGCAGATGATGGGAGAGCTTGGGCGATTGCTCGAATAGCAGTCTCCCGCCCAGTGCCCACCGGTTCCGATCTCCCCGGCGGCCGATATTCTCGTCCAACTGTGCCGAGGCGTCGATGGAAGTTTCCCAGCGGTCGCTGATCCAGTAGGCAGCCCTGCCGTCCAGGGTATGCGAGGAACTCGCGAAATCCGTCTGGTCGGTCTCGGGCGGCAATTCGCGCAAAACCTCGATTTCCGTGACGTGAACCAAGGCGATTTCATTCAGTCCCGAGTTCACCGCCTTGATATAACGGTACGGTGCCGCCGAAAAGGTCAACTCGTAGCGATTCAGGGCGGGATTGAAGAACTGGGACGGAGTCCCGAGCAGTTGCCAGGTCAGATTGTCGGCTGAGCCGTAGACATCCCAGCGGGGTTGGCTGCCGCTGGGTCTGTCGGTATAGATGTAGATTCCCGCGACCGCATTGGTGAAGCCGAGATCCGCACCCAGATTGTGGCCGTTGCCGCCTCCACCGATATCGATCAGGGGAATCACCGGATCGACCTTGTTTCCGTCGGCCAAATCAGGCTTGGGCGCCAGTTGACCAAGGTCCGGTGCGAAATCCAGGGAATACAGGCCAACCGCGATGGGCGCCAGTTCCAGGACCGGCCCCCCATCCTTGGTCTTGTTCGTTTGGGAGGCGTAATTGAAGGAATAACGACCTGACAGACTGAGCCGCCCTCCATCCAGAACCCTCCCTGCACCGGACCAGCGGAACAGGTGCCGGTTGACGTGGGAGGACACGCTGGAAATGACATTCTGGCTGCGAATGTGACTGAAACTGTAGTTGAAGTCGTGTTGTCCGGGCCGGTAGTCGGCATTCGCCTGGACCCGGCTGTTCTTGATGTCCCAGTCATCCTCCAGCTGTGGGGAATATGTGTGCTGCTGGTCGTAGCGCAGTTCCACAACCGGATAATTCTGGTCGATCGACTTGAGCGAAGTCTGAAAATCCTTGGTGATGATTCGGCCCCGGGCCGAGGTGGTCACCTCCGCCGAAAGGCACTGGTCGTGAAGTTGAACAACCCGTGATTCCAGCGCAGTTCCCCGCTGGGTTGAAATTCCTCCCGGTACCCGCCCAACAACAACTCGAGTTCCTGGTCGAACTTGAAATAACGTACGGCCAGGCGCAGATCCACCCAGGGAGCAAGACTCTGATTGAAGGCGAGGTTGTACTCCTGCCGCAGGGTTTCCTGGTCAAGATCGTTCACCTGGGCCTGAACCGCGGAAAGGTCGATGAAGCCCGAAAAAGGATCCCATAGGGCGGCGTTGGCACAGGATGCGGATATCAAAAGGAAGACAGCGATCCAGCAGGCCCGTAGACCCCAATTCCTTTTTCCCGGATCCAATGCCGCCGGAAATGATCTCATGGAAGGATGACCTGGTAGGGACCCGAGCCCACTTGGATAATGCTTTCCAGCTGCCCCATGTTGGCGTTGCATACCGCGAGGCTCCCCTGCTCAGGCAGGACGACCCAGAGCTGGCGGTAGGCCTGGTCGAAAGCCATCAGGCCTGGGCTTCCAGGCAGATTGATCGAACCGAATTCGATGCCGGCATCGGGCCTGATCACCGCGAGATTCCGGCAGGAAGGAACCGAGGCGTACAAGCGACGCGTCCGGGGATTGACGGCCAGCCCGGCAACGGTTCCGCAGATATTCTGGTCGCCCCCGCTTTCTTTGCTGGACAGGTTGAAGGTCCGGATTCTGCGCTGGGCCGATCCCCCCAGGAATAGCAGGTGTGATTGTTCGTCGATCACGACTTCGACAGGTGCGGACAACAGGGTCAGGGAACTGGTGATAGTTGCTGACACCGGATCCACGATCTGGACCCGGCCTTCATCCTCGCAGGCCACGTACAGGTTTCCGGAGGCCGGATCCTGGGCGAGGGACCTGGGGCCTTCGCCCACCGCCACCCTGGACTGTTGCTGCATGGACCATACCGACATGGAGGTCAGTGTTCGGGAACCGGGGCTCAGCACGTAAAGAGTGGCCTCGTCACGTGACAGGAGCAGTCTGGTGGGGTCGTCCCCGAACTGCAAGGGAACCATGTTGATCATTCGGAGCGATATCGCATCAATCACGGCGATGGCGTCCTATCCGGCCAGGGCGACAAACAGGGTCTGGCTGTTACGGGAATAGGCCAGGCCACGGGGATCGTCCCCCACCCCGAGGGCGCCCACCACCCGGCTGGTCAGCCGGTTGATGATCACCACGGATCCGCTACCGGCGCTGGTGACGAAAGCCAGGGAACCCAGGGGGGGGACCACCGGTATCTGGATTTCGAAGTCCGGAGAATGGAATTCCGCTTCAGGATCGACCGCGGCGGGGCGCCACAGCAAAAAAACGGTGGCGGTTTGGCCGGCTCGAAGTTCGAGTTCCACCGGGACTGACAGACCGTCCGGTGGAGGGTCGGGAACAACTTCAGCAACACCAACCTGACCAGTGATTTTCGAGATGGCGATATGGAGGGAGGAATAAAAGCCCGAGGGAATCTCGGCACTGGACAGAAGGATCTGTTTCCCGGCGAGATCCCCGGAAACAAGTTCGTCCGTTTCCCCGGACAAAGAAACTGAATGTTCCGGGTTACGGAGTTCCAGGCCATCCAGGGCCAACTCGACCGGAACGACCGATCCGGGTACCTCCAGAAAGACCAACAGCCTGGAATTCCCGGCAACCGCAACGCCGGCGGTGAGTAAAAAGACCAGCAATGAACAGGCAGGAAGGGCACCAACTACCCTCCGTAATCCTAGCAACCTTTGAAGCAAGACGCCTCTCCTGGTTTTATGACAACGCCCGGGCCGAGCGGCCCGGGCGTCTCGGGATGATACCAAAAGTACCACCGGTTTTCAAACGAGCGAATCCCTACGGAGTGGCATCATGAAGCACGGAGAACTCGTCCTTCTTGTGGCACTTGTTACACAGCGAGCGCTGGTACCCGGTGTAGGGGTTGGGAATCGCATAGGATCCGGATTCCTGTCCATCTTCCGCCAGGAAAGATACGCTGAAGTCCCAGCGACCGGCGTCCGGCGCCGAAGTGGCGTGGGCGCGGTGGCAGGAAACGCAGGAGACCTGGCTGGAGGCCGAAGGACCGGTTGTGCTGAAATTGGTATTGGCGGGATCCTCGAAAGGAACCTCCATCAGGTAGGCCGTGGCAGCCGCGCCACCAATAAGATCGTCGGAACCGTTGTACAGGTTGTAGGTCTGGGCAATACTCCCGCCCAGGGTCGAACCCGAGGGGTGGATCAGCTTGGTGTTGTTGTTGTGGAAATCACCGTGGCAGTTTCCGCACCAGGCGCTCATGCCGCTATTGTAGGCGGTGTGGAAGGATTGGCTGACGCCGGCGAAAATGATGACACCTACGGCCTCCGGGGCCGGATTAGTGAACGAGAAGCCGTCAGGCCCGCGGCCGACGCCGTACAGGAACCGGAATTCGGTCGAACCATGGGGATCATGGCAGCTGGAGCAACCCATGATGCTGGCCGGGAACGTCCCGCCAGGTGCTGCTGTCAGAGTGGCATCCGCGGTCAAACCGTACTCGGCGGCGATGATGTTGTGACCAGCCGCGTCACCGGGGATGGGATTGCCCGCGCCGCCGTGACCATCATTCAGGTTGTCTTCATCCAGGAAGATGAAGTTTCCGCCTTCACGCTGGGCGGGTGGGTTCAGCGGATCGCCACCGATCGGGTAGGTCTTGTCCAGGTGATCGTGGCAGGCGATACAGACGGAGCTGGGATCAGCCTTGTTCAGCAGGAACTGGTTGCCGTTGGGGTTGGCGGGGTCAACAAGAACCCCGTCCTGGCTGTTGTGCATGGTATGGCAGCCGTTGCAATGGGCAACACCCGCGTCGTGGAAAGCCACGGCGGGAGAGGCCACAAAACACAGGCCGACGGCGATGAGGAGAAGCTTTCTCATTCGGAAACCTCCGGATAAGACACAGTGTGCGCATCATGTGCGTTGTTGAAATCCGACGAGGGGAATTCCCCGTCTCGTGGGTGGACAGGACGAGAGTTGTCGGACAACCTCCTTTGAGTTGCTACGTCAGGGTTAGCGGCCGCGACGGACACATCGGAATGCTCCGGGACGGCGGCCTGTTCATTCAAAATCGTGGCCCGCCTTGGTCCGGATGAATTCCGGGATGGCGCAGACCTGGATCTTGTTGCGGAAAAGCTGGCCGATGACGGCCCGATCCGCGGAAGGGACGGACAGCAGGGAAGGGCCCATGAACCAACCGGGACTGATGCCCTTGCCGCCGAATTCGCCCAGGAATTTCTTGTCGGCGGAATAGCAAACGACACAGTACCGGTTGCGGTCCAGGACCATGATCAGGCCCTCGGGCGAAACCTCGACGGCCACGGGGAAATTCAGCGTGCCGGGTTTGCTGCCGAAATAACCGATCGACCCCAGGTATTCCCCGTCGGTGGAATAGGTGTGAACGGTGCCGACGTTGCTGACCGGGATGTAGAGGGTGTTGCCGACGCAGGCCATTGTGCCCAGGGCGTAGGCGCCTTTCCCCCCGGAGTCGACCTCTGACAATTCGGCGGCCAGTTCGACATCGCGTTCGA
>DAOWLV010000191.1 GCA_030643455.1 Candidatus Krumholzibacteriia bacterium
GATTACCCGGTTCCTTTTTGCATCAGGCCACTGCCGGCTGAGGACCGACTCTCAAGGGCAGGAAGAAGAGCATGAAGTACTGCGCTTACGCACCAAGCCCGGACCAGATGGTCCGGGCTTGGTTTTGTGAGATGAAGCGGGTTTCCTTGACGCTTTCGCGGAAGGGATCAGTCGCTTATCACTTGGTGACTTCCTGCATCCAGCCCAGATGGGCGTCATCCACGATCTCGTCAACCTCTACCAGCTGAACGGCAAGGATGGGACCGGTGGTGGGTGCCCAGCCGTCGGGGCCGGTGCTGGTCACTTCGTAGTCGCCGATCACCAGGCCAGTGAACGCGTAAGCGCCGTCGGCGCCCGAAACCATCGTCGCGGTTGCATCACCGCTCAGATCGACAGTGATGCCCTCGAGACCAGGCTCATCATTGTCCTGGACGCGGTTGCCGTTCATGTCGTTGAACACGATACCGCCGATGGCGCCTCCGGTACTGATGCCTTCATCCATCCAACCGAAGCTACCTCCATCGAAGACGGCGTCGTCGGTTTCGAGGATTACCTCGATCGGGGAGTCGGTCGTCAAGACCCAGCCCTCGGGGCCAGTGCTCACAACTTCGTAGGTGCCGGCGGAAAGTTCGGCAAAGATATATCCGCCGTCTTCCGCTGTGGTCGCCGTGGCTTCGGCGTCGCCGCTCAGGGTGACCGTCAGGCCTTCGAGACCGGGCTCACCGTCGTTGATATTGCCATCGCCATTCAGGTCGTTCCACAACTTGCCCTTGATGTAGCCGGTTCCGCCGCTGCCGCCATCATCCATGACCCCGAAATTAGCGGCCATGAAGGATGAAACCGTGCCGTCCTCGTGAACGAGGATCACGTAGATCATCTCCGACGTGGTGCCGACCATGCCGTCCAGGGGCTTCCTGACGACCTGGTAGAATCCCGATTCCAGATCATCGAAGCGATAGGTGCCGTCCTCCATGGACAGTGTGGTCATCGCTTCCATGTTTTCTGCGGAAAGATCGAGCATGGCGCCTTCGACGCCAGCCTCACCCTCGTCCATGATCCCGTCGCCGTTTTCGTCATTCCAGACCATGCCGCCGATGGAACCCAGGCCTGCGCCGATCCCCGTGTCGAGGCGGGCGGTGAAGCCGATGGAGATGCCCTGGTCGACGCCGAAGTGCGTCTCGCGAAGCAGGCTCTCTTCACCGGGAGTCCACTGGCCGTCGTCGTTCTCGAATTCGAACTCGATAGCCGCGCCGGCGCCGTTCTCTTCGTTGTCGGGGTTGAGAACCGTGACACTGTCAGGTAACAGACTCAGGAAAGTGAGCATTACCGCTTCGTCAAAAGTGTTTTCCCCCAGGTTCTTGACGCTGAGGTCAACGACGAGCGCACCCAGCTCGGTGTCGTACCGGATGTTCCGACCGATAATGGCAAACGGCCCATCGATCGGGTCTTCCGGATCGCCGTTTTTCATGGAGATGATCTCGAAATCGACATCATCGCTGCCCATGTCGACGCGGAACACGCCAGTGGCGGGATCATTGCCGCCGGGAGGCGCCTGGGTTGTCAAATCCTCCGAGCAACCGGCCAGACCCAGAACCAGGATCGACAGGGCGAGGATCACCAGCCTGAGGTTCGGTCCACCGGAGAGGTGCCGTGTAATCTGTGACATGTCCAATACTCCTTGTTTCAGAATTTTCGGTTACCGTCACCGAGTTATGTCTAACCCACCAGGTGGGTGCATCTACAGGTCCAGGTGATCCCGGTCAATCATCGGAATCACAGTCCTCCGTCACTTCAATCAGGGTGTTGAGAACAATCACACCGGTGATCTCGTCGTCATCCCCGCGAACGACTTCCTGCACGAATCCCTTGACCCGGTCACGATTGCCATTCCACCAGTGGGGACGGTGGCAGGCCTCCACCCTGCCGTCGTTCACTTCCTCGTCGCGGGCAGCATCGACACGGGCCCTGATTCCAATATCAAAGTCATCGAAGTCCCAGTCATCCTTGTCGGAGAAATAGACCTTGGTGCCCATGATCTCGAGGTAACGTTCCTCGAAACTCAAGTCGGTCACCGGACCGGCCAGACGTCCCCAACAATCATTTTCGCGGCAACCGTCATCGTCTCCACCGTCTTTGTCCCCGTCATCATCACAATGGGACACATTGAAGATCTCGGCCACCAGACGGTGGGGTTCGGCGTAGTACTCGCCCTTGGCATGCACGTAATCGCCCACCTCGACAAAGTCGCCGCCGTCCTCTTCCATCCAACCGAAGAGACCCTCATTGAAGACACCCTCGTCAGATTCCAGAATGACATGGATGACTTCCGCCGTCGTCCTGACCCAGCCCTCGGGGCCGGTAGCGGTCAGTTCATAGGATCCCTGAGCCAGTTCGGTGAAGTCATAACTGCCACTGGGGCGGGTGATCCTGGTATCGGAGGCGTCGCCGCTGAGGGTGACCGTCATGCCTTCCAGACCTGATTCGCCTTCGTTCTTGATGCCGTCACCGTTGAGATCGTTGAACACGATACCCGTGATGGTGCCATTGCCGCTGCTACCGCCATCCCTGGTGACGCCGAAATTGGCTGCCAGGAAGTCGTAGACCATGCCATCCACCTCGACCAGGATGACGGCCATCACCGAGGGAGTCGTCCCCCCCATGCCTTCCCGATCACCGCGGACCACCGTGTAGTAACCGGCGTCCAACCCGTCGAAATGATAGGTTCCGTCTTCCGCTGTCTCCACTGTGGACAACGGCGTAACCGTTGAATCTTCACCGGCATGCAGGGTCATGGTGATTCCGCCAACCCCACCCTCATCCGGGTCGATCACGCCATCTTCGTTCTCATCGTGCCAGACCATGCCGCCGATGGTTCCTCCGTCCGGCATCATCCCCACATCGATGCGGGCCACAAAACCAACGGACGTTCCGGCCGCTACCACGAACTGCACGTTGCGGAGCTGGCTCTCCTCGCCGGGGCCCCACTCGCCGTCGTCATCATCGAATTCGAACATGATCAGCGCACCGGCGCCGTTCAGATCATTATCCGAATCGAGGATGGTCACCTCGGCGGGAATGAACTGCATGAAGGTCATACCGACCGGTTCGGGATAGGAGGTTTCCGAGTCGTTGAAAACCGAAAGGTCGACCGTCAGGACGCCCAGCTCGGTATCGTAGGCAAGGTTCCGGCCGCGCACCAGAAGAGTGCCGGGCTCGGGATCACCTTCCCCGTCGCCAACCTTGGCGACGAACTCGAAATCGATCATGTCGCTGGAAATCTCGCCCCGGACCAGGGCACTGAGCCGCTGTCCGGTGGTTTCGGGATAGGTAGGATCATTCTGGTCCGAGCAGCCGGCAAACAGAACGACCGTTGCCAGCAAGAAGAGAAGATTTCTTTTGCAGAACATGGGTACCTCCTTCGATGCAGTGAAAAGCATGCAGTTGAAAATGGCCCAAATGTATTTGGACCCTGAAAATGAACCGTTAGAAAGTAGTGAAAACGCAAAAAAACTCGTTTACTGGGGGACATCCTACAATACCAAACAACAATTGTCAACATTAATCGCATATGTTTTTTAGCTCTCAATGAGTTTTCCCTCGGGGATTGTTTCCAGTAAAAAATTCAGACAATAATTCAAATATAATTCCTTAAAAAAACCTGGCGTATTATCATTTTTCAACTGATTATGAGTTTGATTTTCATAAATAAACAATTTCCAAGGTAAACCTGAAAAAAAACCGCCCACAAATCCTCTCCGGGCCTTGCGAACCCAGGGGGAAGAGGCGTGCTGGTTGGAGTGAGCGGGTGCCTGTCCGTCCTTGCCCCGCTGGAAACAATCCGCAGAGCCTGGGCGAGGACGTTTCCAGCGGGGCAAGGACGGACAGGCACCCGCCCACCCCTACTTCACAAGCATCATCTTCCTGGTGGAGGCTTCACCCCCAGAGGCAAGCCTGTAGAAATACATCCCGCTCGGCACACGGGTCCCGGCCTCGTCAGTACCATCCCATGTCACCACGTGATCCCCGGGTCCCCGGATGTCCCGCACCAGCGTTCGGATTTTCCTGCCACTCAAATCGTACACGCCCAGTTCGACCGGACCTTCCTTCTCCACGGTGAAGCGGATGCTCGTGGTGGGGTTGAAAGGATTCGGATGGTTCTGCCCCAGGTGGAACAGCTTGACCGGGGTGTCATGGGTGAGCGGGGCGACAGGATTGTAGGCGGCGATCGCGGCGTCGGCATTGTCCTTCAGATCGTTGAGGTTCTGGCCGTAAACCAGGGCGTACGCCACCACGTCCTGGCCTCCATCCGCCTCCAGGCTCATCACCGACGAGGTAAGGGCCGACCAATCATCGTTATCATGGCCGATGGGATGGCTGAACGTCCCGGTCAGAAGGTCGAACTTGTCCTCGTCCGTTATCGCGCTGGTGGGATACACATAGAGCGGATTGTTGACCACCGTGAGATTCTGGGGAATCGTCCCGCCCAGCAGGACGATCCCGTAATAATTTCCCAGGGGCGCAAACAGATAGGTCATGTTCCGCGTGGGGTCGGTTCCACCCATGTTCACGGAGGAGTCGTCGCCGATGTCGAAATCACAGTAGATCCCCGTGTACAGGGCCGGAACAGCCGAAGCGCTGTTGTTGATCAAACGGTACTCCAGGATCACGAAGGTGTTGTTCGGAGCCGTACTGAAGGACAGGCTGGTCTGCTCCACCATCAGGGGCAGGGGGTCGGTGTGGCCACCGTCGGTGAAGATGGCCTGGAAGGTCTCGTCACTGCCGGTGGGCCCCAGGTCCCGAACCCGTCCGTTGGGATCCGGATCCGACACGACCCATTCGTAGGTTTCGCTGCCCAGACCGTTGTAATCCCGGTTGCAGATGTAGGCCGCGCTGGTGCCTGCCCAGAACGATCCCACGAACAGATCGCTCAACTCACCGACCGGACCCATGCCCACGCCATCGCCGGCGCCCTGGTCCATGTAGCCGATGATTCCCTGATCGGTGATGGTCAGGTACACATCGCCGATTTCATGGGTGCGGAAGTCCGGCAGTCCGACGGTCCACTTGATGTCGTAGGTCTGTTGAAAATACAGGCCCGCGGTCACGGTCAACAGCATGGTGAACTCGTAACCCTGGGGCGCCCCAGAGTCGACCTCCAGGCTGAAGGTGCTGGCCAGGTTGTCGCCCAGGCCGCCACCGGCAGGAAGATCGGGGAAGGTACCGTCGTCATCGACCACCGAGACATAGGGATTGGCCTGAACCGCCAACGTGCCCGTCACTCCCTCGGCCGCGATCATGGGGCTGGCGTTCATCAACTGGAAGGCCACCTCGCTGATTTCCCCGGGATCCAGGACTGCATCCCCGTCCGGGTCGGGGTAGACCTCGGTCCAGGAGATGTCCGGAGCCTGGGTCACCGGTGTGGCAGCCACCACCGTCAGGGCGTCCAGCCGGCCCGAACCGAAATCATTGTCCTTGCCCGGGGGGCCCAGATCGATGGCCCACATTTCCATGAGTGAATCGATCCCGGCCGGAGACAGGGACGGATTTTTTTCCAGCATGAGGGCCGCGACTCCTGCCGCGTGGGGGCAAGCCATGGAGGTGCCGTTCCAGGTGTCGCCGCTGTAGCCGCTGGGAATGACCGTGGAATTGACCCCGACGCCGGGCACGGCCACATCGGGTTTTATCAGACCGGGTCCTGGCAGATAGGGCCAGTCGTTCCAGGGATCGACATTGCCCCAGTGGGCCGGACCGCGTGAGGAGGCATCGTAGACCAGGTCGGACTTGTAGCCGGTGCCACCGACGGTGATCACACCGCTGGTGCTGCTGTGGGGAAACCCGTTCGGCAACCACGGGGGTGGCACCCGGGCGGTCAGGCTCAGCTCAATCGGAGGGCTTGCGACAAAGTGGTCATTGCCGGCCGAGTTGAAGAGGGTCACCCCGGCATCGCGGATGTTGTTGTCGTTCAGCCGCTCGTTGCGCATGAAGTAGGGCGGGATGGCGCCGGGAATCCCCAGGGACATGGTGATGACCCGGGCCCCGTTTTCCACGCAATACTGTTCGGCGGCCCAGATCATGCCCAGGGTGCCGCCCGAGCCGTCGGCCTGCCAGACCTTGGTGGCCATCAGCAACGCTCCTGGCGCCACTCCGGTCAGGGTCCCGCCGGTTCCGTCGCCGGCCACCGTGCCCGCCGTGTGTGTCCCGTGCCCGGAATCCGGACTGTCGTCATTGGGGTTGTTGTCTCCCACACCGAAATCCCAGCCGTTGATATCGTCGATGAACCCGTTGCCCTCGTCGTCGATCCCGTTGCCGGGGATCTCGCCGGGATTGACCCACAGCCGGGAGGCAAGATCCGGATGGTTCAAGAAGATCCCCGTGTCGACGTGGCCCACCACCACGCCCTCGCCGGTGTAGCCCAGCTGGCTCCAGACCTTGTGGGCGTTGATGTATTTCACACCCCAGGCCGTATCAGCTATGGCCGGCGAAGCCACGACCGGCGGCGTCGGACCCCGGCTCGTCCCGCTGATCAGGTCATAGGTCTTGTCGAAAAAGAGGGTGGCCGCATCGGGCAGCGTACCCATCGCCGCGACCACGCCA
>DAOWLV010000393.1 GCA_030643455.1 Candidatus Krumholzibacteriia bacterium
GCCGCCTGTCGGGAAGTCGCCAGGCCCATCCTGTTCGCCATCGGCATCATCATCCTGGTCTTTGTCCCCTTGTTCACCCTGCAGGGAGTGGAAGGCAAGACGTTCCGACCCCTGGCCTACACCGTGGCCCTGGCCATGCTCGGATCACTGATATTCGCCATCGGCATCGCCCCCATGCTGAGCAGCTTTTTCATGAAGCGGCCCAAGGCCTCATCCAGTGGACAGAACGAAGCCAGGATGGTGCGCTGGTTGATAACCCCCTACCGGCCGGTGGTTCGGTTTTTCGTGAACAATCGCTGGGCCGCGGTGGTCATCGCCGGCGGCCTGCTCGCTGTCGGGGCGGTGGTCACGCCCCGGCTGGGCTCGGAATTCACCCCCAGGCTGCAGGAAGGAACCATCGTGGTGCGGTGCACCATGGTTCCGTCCATCGCGTTGACCGAAAGTGAAAAAGTTTCGACCATCGTCGAACGGCGCCTGATGAAAATCCCTGAAGTCAGGGAAGTCGTCAGCCGCATCGGACGCGGCGAAGTGGGCGCCCACACCGACCCGGTCAACAGTGCGGAAATCTTCGTCATTCTCCACCCCCAGGACCAGTGGCGTACGGCCAGGAACCAGGCGGACATCGAAGACCTGATCCGCCATGAGGTCGGCAACGTGCCCGGCGTGCGGGTCAACCTGACCCAGCCCATCGCCATGGCCGTGGATGAACTGATGGAAGGGGTGCGGGCCGAACTCGCCGTCAAGCTGTTCGGCGATGATCTGGAAACCCTGAAATCCAGTGCCGATGAGCTTGCCGCGGTCATCCGCGAGGTCCCCGGCGCGGCCGATGTGCAGGTCGATCAGATTTCCGGCGCTCCCCAGTTGCAGATCAGGATCGACCGGAAAGCCATCGCGCGCTACGGCCTGAATGTCGCCGATGTCCAGGAGGTCATCAAGGCGGCCGTCGGCGGGGAAGTCGCCGGTCAGATTTTCGAGGGTATCCGCCGTTTCGACATCCTGGTGAGGTACGTGCCCGAGGCCCGCGATTCGGCAGAAAGCATCCAGGACATCCTCATCACCGCCCCGGACGGCACCATGATCCCCCTGGGGGAGCTGACCACGACCGAAGAGATCGTTGGGGCAAGACAGATCACCCGGGAAGACAACCAGCGTTTCATTTCCATCCAGTGCAACGTGGTGGACCGGGACATCGGTTCGTTTGTAGCCGATGCCCAGAAAGCCATCGACGCCGAAGTCGACCTCCCCCCCGGCTACCTGACCACCTGGGGCGGCCAATACCGCCTGCAGCAGGAGGCCAGCAAACGGATGTCCTTCGTGGTGCCCATCGTGTTGATCTTCCTGTTCATGCTTCTGTTCGGGAATTTCGGTTCGATACGCAACAGCATGCTGATCCTGATCAACATCCCGCTGGCCCTGGTGGGCGGAGTCGTGGCCCTGTGGCTGTCCGGGATGAACATGTCGGTTCCCGCTTCCATCGGCCTGATCGCCCTGTTCGGCATCGCCCTGGAAAACGGGATGGTGTTGATCACCTACATGAACCAGCTGGTGACCGAGGGCATGGGTGTCCGGGAAGCGTCCATCCAGGGGGCGTGCCAGAGATTGAGGCCGGTCCTGATGACGGCCATCACCACGGCCTTGGGGTTGTTGCCCCTGCTCTTTTCCCACGGGGTCGGCAGCGAGGTACAGAAGCCACTGGCCACGGTGGTCATCGGTGGGCTGGCAAGTTCCACCCTGTTGACGCTGGTGGTATTGCCGGCCCTGTACAAGTGGTTCATGAGCCGGCGGGTGCTGGGGAGAACGTAGGGCGGCCGAATAACCGGGCACCTTATGGGTCTTGCCTCGAAAAAATGGCCGGACTGATCCTGGAGATCAGCCCGGCCAATATCGGAATGTGCGTCAGTGACTGTGGCCTTGGCTCCCCCCGCCTCCGCCACCCGGCGTATGATCCGTGATCCATTCCAGAATCGGATCCCAGACTAGTTCCGGAGCCACATCGGCGACCCACAGGTCGATGTGGCCGAAGTCGAACAGGGCCTCATCATCAGGTTGCAATTGAATGACCATGTCGGTGATATCACTGCTGCCCAGCAAGCTCAGGCAGTAGTGGGTGGTCGGACCGATGCCGCCGGCCGGGGCGATGTTCAACACCGGAACCGTGATTTCCCCGAAGTGGTCGTCCCAGGGAACGTCCGTTTCCCCACAACTCCAGACACTGTAGTCCAGCATGAACTTCGCGGGCTCCCAGGGAGTTCCGGCGATCATGAAATCGAGCCATTGAGCCACCGTCAAATGGATAAAATCGACGGGCAAATCATCCTCCCAAATACCCGCCAAGTAATGTATGTCGCCCACATCGAAAATGGGACCGGCACCCAAATACATCGCCGCTTGCAGGTTGGTGAAACCCGGGAAGGCCGGTGAGTCCCCATTCGGGTCGTCACGGGCCAGGTTGCCGAGGAAATCGAAGCCAACGAAGTAGCCATATTCCCCGTTGGCCATCATTTCCTCGAACTCGGGGATGAAAATGCAGTTCGCGATTTCATTCCAGTCCGCGTTGTCCGTAACAGGGCTGTAGTCGGCAGGGATCCAACCCCCAACCTGACGCAATCCCCTTGGCAACTGGGTCTCGGCATTGATCAAGGCATAGCCGGTGGCCGAACCACTGCTGTAGCCCAGGAGAATCATCTTTCGGTAACCGTTCCCCGTGGCCCGACGAACCAGGCGAGCTATGGTCACGCCAGTACCCAGATCATGGGCCTGCTTTTCCATGCCCCATTCGGCCATGAAACCAAACTCGGTCGTCTCGGCGGGGACCAGGGTCCAGGCCTGGTCGATACCCCAGACGTCCACGTTGCGGCGTGCCCAGTAGACTGCGGCGCCGAAATCGGCGGGCGTGGTGTCGGACAGGGTTCCGGGCAGGAACATGCCCACGAAATCCTTGGCGTCACCGTGTTGCAGGAATATGGATTTCCGGGCGCGAATCGGACGGTTGTGCCGACCCGCCTTCACCACCCGATGCAGTGCGATCACGTCCATTTCATCCAGGCCGACCCTGATCTCCCACCGGTAGTGGAAGATGCCGGGAGCCACTTCCTCGCGGTCGAAGTCGACGATAATGTTCAGGCACTTGTCCGGGTCCGGATCAGGCAGGGACTCGGCCTCTTCCAGGGGCCAGCCGGCAAGATTCAGGATTTCGGCGGCCGCCTGTGCGGTGTCCACCATCTGCAGGTCCTGGGTTGAACCCGGTTCGGGTGCCACCGTTCGTTCAGTGCTGCAGGCAGTCACCAGAACAGCGAGAATCAACAGGACGGAAAAAAACAGGGTGCGTTTCATCACGGCTCCTTTTCATTACAGGATCCGGGATCAAATGGTTCAGC
>DAOWLV010000187.1 GCA_030643455.1 Candidatus Krumholzibacteriia bacterium
CGCGATCTGCTGGTCGATGGTCTGAACGCCATCGAGGGCATCACCTGCAAGAAGCCGCGCGGGGCGTTCTACGTCTTCCCGAACATCACCGGACTGGGATTGACCAGCAAGGAAGTCGAAGTACGCCTGCTGGACGAGTTCGGGGTGGCCGCCCTGGCGGGGACCTCTTTCGGGGCCTTCGGCGAAGGGTACCTGCGCTTCAGCTATGCCAACAGCCAGGACAACATCCGCAAGGCGTTGGAGCGTTTCGCGGACTTTGCCGCGACGGTCCGCAATGGCGGCTAGCGGAGGTTCCACAGGGGGCCGCAGGCTCGTCATCGCCCTGGGGGGCAACGCGATCATCCCTGCGGGGATGGAGGGGACCTACGAACAGCAGACGGCCATCACGCGCCAGACCATGCAACAGGTCGCCCGTCTGGCGGCCGACGGCAACCAGGTGGTGATGACCCACGGCAACGGCCCGGTGGTCGGCAACATCGTGTTGCGCAATGATGCCGGCATGTCCGTCCACGGCATTCCCGTCATGCCGATGTTCGTCTGCGGGGCCGACAGTCAGGGTGGGCTCGGCTTCATGCTCCAGCAATCCCTGCAGAACGCCCTGTCCGTGCTCGGGGTGGCCATCCCGGTGGCCACGGTCGTAACGCAGGTGCTGGTGGACAGCACGGATCCCGCCTTTGCCGAACCGGTCAAGCCCATCGGACCCTTCTATGACGAGGAACAGGCCAGGCTTCTGCGCGACGAGAACGGGTGGACCATCGTCAGGGACGCGGGCCGCGGCTGGCGCCGGGTCGTGCCCAGTCCGGCTCCCCTAGAGGTCATCGAGTGGGAGGCCATCCGGGCCCTGGTCGAAGGCGGAGTGTTGACCATCGCCACGGGGGGGGGAGGTGTGCCTGTCATCCGGAACGACGACGGCCTTCTGGAAGGAGTCGACGCGGTGATCGACAAGGACCGGGCCAGCGCTCTTCTGGGCGGGCTGATCGGCGCCGAGGTGCTGATCATCGTCACCCAGGTGGAAAAGGTCTGTGTCCGCTTCGGCCAGCCGGACGAAGAAGCTCTCGACGTGATGACCGTGGATGAGGCCAGGAAACTGCTGGCCGAAGGAGAGTTTCCGCCCGGCAGCATGGGGCCGAAAATCGAATCCGCCGTCTCCTTCCTCGCCAGCGGAGGGCAGTCGGTCGTCATCACCTCTCCGGAGCATATCCTGGCCGCCTTGGCCGGGGACCGGGGAACCACGATCATTCCCGCCTGATTCCCGTTGTCCGGTCGCGCCTCTTGAGGTAAATTCCTGGAAACAGCGTGAATTGCATCAGTCGTCAGGCCTTTCCAAGGAGGAGGAATCCCAAATGGGCAGGAAAGTTCTCGTCATCGGCGCCGGTGGGCGCGAGCACGCCATCGTCCGGCAGCTCGCCCAGTCCCCCGAGAATCCGGTCATCTTTGCCACGCCGGGCAACCCCGGGACGGCAGTCCTGGCTCAGAACGTGGATCTCGATCCCCTTGTTCCTGACGATATCGTGGGGTTCTGCCGGCGCCAGGCCGTCGACCTGGTGATCATCGGCCCGGAGGATCCCCTGATCGCGGGCCTGGCCGATCACCTGCACAAGGCGGGGTTCGCGGTTTTCGGCCCGGGCGCCCAGGGGGCCCGTCTCGAGGGCGACAAGGAGTTCGCCAAGGAGGTTCTGGCCTCCGCGGGAGTTGCCACCCCCCACCATCACGCCTTCAGCAGTTCCCGGGCCGCCCTCAAGCACCTGGACAACACCGATCTTCCTGTTGTCATCAAGGCCTGCGGGGCCGCCCAGGGCAAGGGTGTGGCGGTCTGTTCGAATCGTGAAGAAGCCGAGTCCTTCATCAGGGAATGCCTCGACGATCAACGGTTCGGGGGAGCCGGTCTGCGTATCCTGATCGAGGAGTGCCTTTTCGGTCCCGAGCTTTCGGTGCTGGTCGTGACCGACGGCCAGTCCTATTGCATGCTTGCTCCCAGCCGGGATCACAAGCGTATCGGTGAAAAGGATACGGGACCCAACACCGGTGGCATGGGGGCCTTCGCTCCGGTGGATCTGCCGCCGGATCTGCATGCGGAAATCGACACGCGTATCATCCTGCCCGTCCTGGCTGAATTGCGTCGCCGGGATATTCCCTATCGCGGAGTCCTTTACGCCGGTCTGATGTTGACCGAGTCGGGTCCCCAGGTGCTGGAGTTCAACTGCCGCTTCGGGGATCCTGAAACCCAGGTTGTCCTGCCCCTGCTCCAGGGAGACTTCCTCGAACTCTGCGCCAGCACGGCAGCGGGCAAGCTGGGAGGTTATCTCCAGGGACTGCCCGGTTCGGGAGAAAAAGGTCCCGGTGACTGGCCTGGGGCTGGTATGACCGACTGGAGCAAGCACTGTGTCGTGGTGGTGGGTGCCTCGGACGGCTATCCCGGAACATACGTCAAGGGCAAGGCGATTGAACTGCCCGAGCCTGACGAAGGGGACCGCTGGATCATCCATGCCGGCACCGCCTACTCCGAACTGGGCCTGGTTACCTCCGGAGGCAGGGTTCTCGGGTCGGTGGGAACCGGGGCCAGCCTGTCGGAGGCCAGGCAGGCGGCCTACGACCTGTTGAACGAGACACATTTCGAAGGGTTGATCTACCGGCGGGATATCGCCGTCATCGGAGGCGAGAGTCGTGGCTGAAAGGAAGAAGGGTACCCGCGCAGGATCGGCCTCGACCCCCAGGGTCGTGGTCCTGTTGGGCAGTGCCAGTGATCTGCCCGTCATCGAAAAGATGCTGCCCCTGCTGGACAGGTTCGGACTGCCCTACCTGGTGGAGATCGCCTCGGCCCACCGGCAGCCCGACAAGTTGAAGCGCATCGTGAAAAAGACGGAAAAGGACGGTGCCGAGATCTTTGTGGCCGTGGCCGGCATGGCGGCCCACCTGCCCGGGGTCGTGGCGAGTCTCACCGCCCGCCCGGTCATCGGTGTGCCGGTGGCGTCCGGACCCCTGGCCGGTGTCGACGCTCTTTTGTCGATCGTCCAGATGCCGCCGGGCGTTCCGGTGGCCACCGTGGCAGTCGGCAGCGCGGGGGCCCGCAACGCCGCCTGCCTGGCCGCCAGGATACTGGCGCTCAAGGATGAAAAAGTGGCTGCCGCGGTCAAGGAATACCGACGGGAGCTGGCCCGGGGCGGACGCTGACCGTGGCCGACCGATTGCTGGCATTCGCCGACGCCGTCGGACTCCTGAAATCCGGCGGCGTCCTTCTGCTGGGCACCGATACCCTGCCCGGATTCCATTGTCGTGCCGACCTGCCTGAATCCGTGGCCCGCATCCAGGCCTTGAAAGGACGTATTTTTACGAAATCCATGCTGGTTCTGGCGGGCTCGGTGGACCAGGCCAGTCTGGTGACCGGGACTCTCGACGACCACCAGGCCGCCTTTTGCCGGCGCTGCTGGCCAGGCCCCTTTTCCCTGATCCTGCCCGCCGGCGGTGATTTGTCACGCGCCGTCAATGACGGCGGCGAGACGGTGGCTGTCCGGGTGCCTGATCTGGAATCCCTTTGTTCCCTGGTCCTGTCCGTGGGTTTTCCCCTTGTTTCCACCAGCGCCAATCGGTCCGGGGATGATCCTTGTCCCGATTTGGAGGCTGCAATCGCCGGTTTTGCCGGGCAGGTGGACGGGGCCTGGAAACCAGGGGAGTCGCGCGGGGAGGCGGCCGGTTCCCCGGGTCTCGGCCCCAGTGCCCTGATTGACGTAACAACCTGGCCTCCCGTCCAGTTGCGGAAAGGTCCCCTGAACATGCCCCCGGCAGATCCCGGGCATCTTGACGGGGGTTCCCGCGAGGTTTAATTTTCCCTGATAGGTGAATTGAATGGCGAGCAAAATCCTTTTCCTGTGTACTGGGAACATCTGTCGCAGCCCGGTGGCGGAAGCTGTCGCGAGGCAGATGTACGGCGGAATCGGGTTGGAATTTCATTCCGCGGGACTCGATGCCCGGCAGGGTTTGCCTGCCTCGTCGGATTCGGCGGCCTACGGCAGGGCAACGGGGGCTGGTCTCGACGACCACTGCTCGCGGCCTGTTTCGGAAGATATTCTGACAGACACCTTCTGGGTCATTGGCATGACCAGGAGTCATGCCGCCATTTTTCGCAGCCGGTTCGGCTCAGGTTATTCCGGGGGAATCGGGGTACTGGGGGCTCCCGGCGTGGATTTGAACCGCCGCACGCATTCGGCGGAGGCCGAAGAGGTTTCCGATCCCTACGGGGGTTCGGTGGAAACCTATCAAGCGGTTTGTGACCAGATCCGGCGCCTGTTGGCCGGTTGGGAGTTGTATTTCAAAGATCCTGCAGCCCGGAAGGAAATCGAACCATGAAGATTGCCCTGGGATCCGACCATCGTGGATACACGCACAAGGCCCTTCTCGCCGATTCCCTTCGTTCCGGTGGGATGGAGGTCGAGGATCTGGGCTGTCACAGCGAGGATTCCGCCGACTATCCCGACGCCGCCCTGGCGGTGGCCGAACTTGTGGGCACCGGCAAGGCGGACGCGGGGATCCTGATCTGTGGATCGGGTATCGGGATGAGTATTGCCGCCAACAAGGTCAAAGGCGTGAGGGCTTCCCTGTGTTTTACCCCCGACCAGGCGCGGACGACCCGGCAGCACAACGACAGCAACATTCTGTGCCTCAGCGGGGACCAGATCGACCCGGAAACCGCGCTTGTTCTTTGCGATTCCTGGCTGGCGGCGGACTTCGAAGGCGGTCGGCACGGCCGCCGTGTGGACAAGATCATCGCTTACGAAAACAAACACCTGATTCAGGAGTGACCGTCATGTACGACGAAGTACGGAAAACAGATCCCGAAATCGCCGAGGTCCTGGACCTCGAACTGGCCCGGCAGCGCGACCAACTCGAGATGATCGCCAGCGAAAACTTCACCAGCAGGGCGGTCATGGAGACGATGGGGTCCACCCTGACCAACAAGTACGCCGAAGGTTATCCCAAAAAGCGCTACTACGGTGGCTGCGTGAACGTGGACGTTGCCGAGACCCTGGCCAAGAAAAGGGCCATGGCCCTGTTCGGGGCCGAACGCGCCAATGTCCAGCCCCACAGCGGTTCGACCGCCAACATGACCGCCTACCTGGCCTTCCTGAAGCCGGGAGACAAGATCATGGGACTGTCCCTGTCGCACGGCGGACATTTGACCCATGGGCATCCCGTCAATTTTTCGGGCCTTCTGTTCGACGCCATCCACTATGAAGTGGATCGGGAAACCGAAACCATCGATTACGACCGGCTGCGTGAACTGGCCCTGGCTGAACGTCCGAAAATGCTCGTGGGTGGGGCCAGCGCCTATCCCAGGTTCTGGGACTACGAGATCCTGCGGTCGGTCGCGGACGAGATCGACGCGGTCCTGGTCTTCGACATGGCCCACATCGCCGGTCTGGTCGCCGGCGGAGTGCACCCCAGCCCCGTGCCCCATTGCGACGTGGTTACCTCCACCACCCACAAGACGCTGCGAGGTCCCCGGGGCGGTCTGATATTGAGCCGGAAGGACCATTTCAAGGCCATCAACAAGATGAATTTCCCGGGTATCCAGGGTGGTCCCCTGATGCACGTGATCGCGGCCAAGGCCGTCTGTTTCAAGGAGTGCATGACCGACGAGTTCAAGGTTTACGCCAGGCGCATGGTGGACAATGCCGCGGCGCTGGGTGAGACTCTGCTCGAAAGGGGCTTCCATCTGGTCAGCGGCGGGACGGACAACCACCTGCTGCTGGTCAACGTCAGCAACAAGGGCCTGACCGGGAAAGACATGGAAGAGCTTCTCGAGCGCGTCGGCATCACCGCCAACAAGAACACGGTGCCGTTTGACCAGGAGAGCCCTTTCGTGACCAGCGGCATCCGCCTCGGTACCCCCGCGCTGACCACGCGGGGCATGGGGGTGGAGCAGATGCGTCGGATCGGCGACATCATGGACCGGGCGGTCGCCGGACGGGATGACGATGACCTGCTGGTGAGCCTGCGGGCCGAGAGCGAAGAGCTGTGCCGGGAATTCCCCCTTTACCCGGGCATGTGATGCGAATCGGAAATGGAGTTTGAACGGTGAAGTGTCCCCATTGCGGCAGTGAAGAAGACAAGGTTGTCGACAGCCGCGCGGTCCGGGACGGTCGCGCGGTCAGGCGGCGGCGGGAATGTCTTTCCTGCGAGGAGCGCTTTACCACCTACGAGGCCGTGGAGACTCAACCGGTGCTGGTGGTCAAGCGTAGCGGGGAGCGGATGGCCTACCACCGGGAAAAAGTCATTCTGGGCGTGACAAAGGCCTGTGAAAAGCGTCCGGTCTCCCTGGAACAGATCGAGATCATCGTGGACCGGGTAGAACGGGATCTGGCCCGGTCGGGAAGGCGGGAGGTTCCCAGCGAATCCATCGGGAGGTACGTTTTGGAACAGCTGCGGGATGTGGATGAAGTGGCTTATGTCCGTTTTGCCTCGGTCTATCGGAGCTTCCAGAACATCGATGAATTTTTCGCCCTGCTGAACGACCTGATCGCCGAGGATGAAAACAAGTGACAGATCGCCAGGAACCCGAACTGCCCTTCGATCCGCCCGGGGATGAATCCACCGAACCGGTCACCGGGTCCCAGGACCAGGCAGTGCCAAAAGACCAGGCAGTGCCAAA